>WLED01000007.1 GCA_009704445.1 Actinomycetota bacterium | reverse complement strand
CTCGCCGCTTTTAACTTCAAAGCGTGAATAATCTGCCTTCACACCCAAAAATTCATACGCTAGAGAATGGATGTGCGGACTTAACGAGTGTGATATCGGGGATCCTAGAACGGCAGCTTTGATCACTTAAACAGCCCTGCCTTTCTATTCTTAGTGTACAAAGCCTTCCATTCATTGAATTGATCGAAAGAGGCTGTAAATCTCGTATCTTCTGGCGCAACAGTAATAAAGTAGAGCCAGTCTCCATCAGCCGGATTAAGTGCGGCAGACATCGCTTCGCTTCCGGGGTTTCCAATAGGACCTGGCGGTAGTCCACGATTTCTATATGTGTTGTAAGCAGATTTAATGAGAGTCGAACGAGTGCTCAGAAAAATGTTCCCGCGTGATTTTTGAACATAATGAACCGTCGCATCCATTTGTAGTGGCATGCCTTTCTCGAGTCTGTTGAAAATCACCCGAGAGACCTTGGTAAACGCCTTTGTTTCACCTTCTGCTTGGATAATCGATGCAATAGTCAGCATTTCTAAAGGTGTAAAAGGCCCCTTGGAAGCCAAAATCTGCTGCGCTACTTCATCAGTTGTGAAGCGATTGATCATCTCTTGGATTACTTCTTGGGCTGAAGTGCTCTTCTCGAATGTGTATTGGGCAGGAAAGAGGAGCCCCTCTACATCACGAAAACCTTTCGGGAGATTCACGAGTCGAAAAGCCTTGTTAACTTCCGATGAAGAAAATCCATAATCGACTAAAGACTGCGCAACTTCACTTTTCCATTCCCCTTCGAAAACCTTTAACAAATTTGTAATTCTAGAGGGGTCTAACAACTGTTCTAAAGCCTGCTTAGCTGAAATTTCTAGATTGATTCGATGAGACCCTGGTGCAACCTTCTGCGAACGGACGTCACCTACCGCTGCTTGAAAATATGAAGCTGCCGACTTGACTACACCATCTTCAAAAAGAATTTGTGCAATTTCTGATCCAGTCGCCCCTTTTGGAATCTCCACTATGACCTCAGGAGTACTACTCAAAATCTGCGCATAGGGGTAATCCGGCGCCGAAGCGTTTTGAGAACGCATAGTAAACAAACCTAACGTCAAAGCAAAAATAAGAAGTAAGGAAAGTAGCAGTCTTCTGATTGCCTCAACATTTTGAGACTTCATTGCATTTTTCCTTTTTCAATGGAAATAGCAAACTCCAAAATTGCAACCGCTGCCGCCATATCAATAATTGACTTTGAATCTTTAGAATCAATCCCTGCCTGTCGAAGAGATTTTGAGGCTGAGACAGTACTCATCCTCTCATCAATCATTGTGATTGGAACCTGAGTAATTCCCTTTAGTTCTTCAACAAAGTTGACAGCTTTAGAAGTTGCGACTGAATCAACTCCGCTTAAGTTTGTGGGCTTTCCTACAAAAATTTCAATAGGATCTACCTCTTGAAAAATCAAAGTAATCTCCTTTAAAAGATACTTAGATGTTGTTGATAATGTTGTTACAGGTGAAACAAGAATCGAATCTGAATCACTTGCAGCCACGCCAATTCGAGCGTCCCCGTAGTCGAAAGCTATTCGACGGCCGCGTTTCATGAAACTAACCAGCTAACGCGGAAGAAATTGCAGAAAGAGCCTCATTAGATTTCGAGGGATCAATGCCACCGCCTTGAGCGAAATCATCCTTACCGCCGCCCCCACCGCCAAGAACGGAAGAACCAATCTTGACGAGAGCGCCTGCCTTTATGCCTGCCGCCTTCGCTTCTTCACTAACAGCAACTACTAAAACTGGCTTGCCATCATTACTACTAATAAGTGCAACCACGGAGTTCTTGAGTTGCCCTCGCACTTCTATTGAGATCTTTCGTAGATCTTCAGAATTGATGCCGTCGGGTAAAAGAGATGTGATGAGTGAAAAACCATTAACTAAATTCACTTTTTTAGCCAACTCTCCAACTTGGGCTAGTGCAGAACTAGATCGTAGTGTTGCAAGATCTTTTTCAATGTCTTTCATCTTGTTCAGTAAATCTGAGATTCGTTCGGGCAATTCCTCTGTTCTTGCTCCCTTAATGATCTCAGTGAGCGAGTTCAACAGAACATGCTCTCGTGCTAAGAATTTATAGGCATCTACACCTACAAGAGCTTCTACGCGACGGACACCTGCACCGATGGATGATTCGCCAAGTAGTTTTACAATGCCTAATTGACCAGATCTATCTACGTGTGTACCTCCACACAGTTCGCGCGCCCAATCTCCGACACTGACCACACGAACTACGTCGCCATATTTTTCACCAAATAGCGCCATAGCACCCAATTGTTTTGCTTGTGCCTGACTCATAGATTCAGCAGTTACTTCAAGGTTGTCCAACAAAAGTGTGTTTACTCTCGATTCAACTTCATCCAATATAGATGCTGACACGGAGCCAGTGGCCGGGAAATCAAAACGAAAACGCCCTGGAGCATTCTCTGAACCGGCTTGAACTGCAGTTTCACCCAATATCTCTCGAAATGCTTTATGTACCATGTGGGTTGCTGTGTGAGCACGTGAAATACCATTTCGTCTTTCGTTGTTAATCTCTGCAAGAACATTGGCGCCAACCTCAACGCTTCCACGGACAACACGACCGCGATGAACTGATAAGCCCGGAACTGGATTTTGAACGTCATCAATTTCGATGACGGATCCATTTTCTAGTGTGATAAGTCCGCCGTCGGCTAATTGACCACCTCCTTCGGCGTAAAAAGGCGTCCTATTTAATGTAACTTCAATTTCATCATTCTCTGAAGCTGAGTTGACTCCCACACCATTTACCAATACTCCAGTAATTTTTGCTTCACTGCTGTTCTGTGTGTAACCAACGAACTCGCTTTTTCCGTTTTTATCGGCAATCGATCGATAAACAGAAACATCTGCGTGACCTGACTTCTTCGATTTAGCATCAGCTTTAGCACGCTCACGTTGTTCCTTCATCAAACGGCGGAAGCCATCTTCATCAACTGTAAGGCCTTCTTCCCTGGCCATTTCAAGAGTCAAATCAAAAGGAAATCCATATGTGTCATGAAGTTTAAACACTTCATCTCCGGCAAGAACATTGCTCTTGCCTTTCTTTGTCGTCGATGATGCTATATCGAAAATTGCGGTTCCGCTTTTGAGTGTCTGAAGGAAGCTTTCTTCTTCCGCAACACTGACTTCAAGAATTCGCTTCTTATCACTGACTAATTCTGGATATTGAGAGCCCATAGCCGAGATTGCAGCAACAGTGAGTTCGGACATAACAGGTTCATTCGATCCCAACAACCGCATGTTTCTTATCGTTCGACGCATCATTCGGCGTAGAACGTATCCACGTCCTTCATTTCCGGGCGTGACACCATCTCCGATGAGCATGGCCGAGGTTCTAGCATGGTCTGCAATAACGCGAAGAGATATATCCGTTTTTTCAGAGTGTGAATACTTGACGCCTGTTAACTCGGTAGCGCGATTGAGAATTTGAACTGTTGTATCAATTTCATAAATATTTTCAACACCCTGCAATATTGCAGCAGTTCGTTCTAATCCCAACCCCGTATCAATGCTTTTAGCTGGAAGTTCTCCCAGGATTGGATAACTATCTTTACCTCCTCCAGCTCCTCTCTCGTTTTGCATGAAAACTAGATTCCAGACTTCTAGATATCTATTCTCGTCCGCAATCGGTCCACCTTCGACTCCATATGCTGGGCCACGATCGTAGTAAATTTCCGAACAAGGTCCACAAGGGCCTGGCACACCCATTGACCAAAAGTTATCTGCCATGTCACGCCGCTGAATACGTTCTTTAGGAACTCCGATTTTCTTATGCCAAATATCCGCAGCTTCATCATCATCTAAATACACAGTTACCCAGAGTTTTTCTTCTGGCAACCCATATCCCCCATCGTTTATTGGACGGGTCAATAGTTCCCAAGCCAGTGCGATCGCGCCTTCTTTAAAGTAATCACCAAAAGAAAAGTTTCCGCACATTTGGAAAAATGAAGCGTGGCGAGTTGTTTTTCCCACTTCATCAATATCAAGCGTTCGGACACATTTTTGTACAGATGTTGCCCGCTTGTATGGTGGAGTTACTTCACCCAAAAAATATGGTTTGAAAGGAACCATTCCCGCATTAACCAATAGAAGGTTTGGATCATCTGCAATCAGTGAGGCAGAAGGGACAATTGTGTGGGTTAAACCCTGTCGATTGTCTGATTCAAAAAAGCGCAGCCAGCGCGAACGGATCTCGGCGGATTCCACTGTCTAGAATCACTCAGCCTTCTTCTTTTTCGAACGACCTTTTTTCATTTGTGCGGCAGAAATAAGCGCGCCGGCAACTTTAACTACAGAGCTATTTTTTGTAATGAAATCACCTGTCGCTTCAGTCAACTTATTCGTCACTTCTTCAGCATTCTTAGTAATTCGATTGAGGCTATGAAGCGGACCGTTTACTAGCGTCACGGTTGTATGCACTTCATCTATAAGTGGAGCAGTCTCTGCAGTAAGAGCCTTGAGCGAATCTTTCGCCTCATCCACCAAACGACCTACTCGAACGACTACATATGCAATTGCGATAGCAATCACAGCCAAAGACGATGCTGCGATTATCGTTGCGATACCACCTGGACCCATGCGATAAGCCTATCTGAGAACTACTTGACCTCGTTGGATTTAACTTCTGGAACCCAATCTATTCCGCTCTCCTTGCGTTGGGCGGGCGTAATAGGAGTTGGTGCACCTGTTAATGGGTCACCACCACTAGCGGTTTTTGGAAATGCGATCACTTCACGAATTGAATCCGAACCGGTCAAAAGGGCGCAAACGCGATCTAGACCTAAGGCGATTCCACCATGCGGAGGTGGTCCGTAGTTGAACGCTTCAAGTAAGAAGCCGAACTTGCTTGTCGCTTCTTCATCACTTAAACCAATAACGGAGAAAACATCTTTCTGAATATCTCTATCGTGAATACGAATAGAGCCTCCCCCTAACTCAGTTCCATTGAGAACAATGTCATATGCATAGGCCAAAGCCTCACCTGGATTTGCCTTAAAAGATTTTGTAAATTCAGGTTTAGGACCAGTGAATGGATGATGAACTGCGGTCCATCCACCTCCATCAGTAGGCTCAAACATAGGAGCATCTACGACCCACACAAACTCCCATTTTCCTGTAGGTATCAAATTACAACGCTTGCCAATTTCTAGCCGAACAGCACCGAGAAGATTTAATGAAGCTGATCGCTCACCGGCTGCAAAAAATATTGCGTCGCCTGGTTTCGCGCCTGCTGCAGCAACAATTCCGCCGCTCTCCTTCTCGGAAAGATTCTTGGATACAGGCCCGCCCAAAGTTAAATCGTCATTTACTAAAACATATGCCAAACCCTTTGCACCTCTTGCTTTTGCCCAATCTTGCCAAGCATCTAATTCACGGCGGGGCGATCCAGCTCCACCCGGCATAACTACTGCGCCGACATATGGTGCTTGGAAGACGCGGAATTCAGTTTCCGAGAAAAATGATGTCAGATCAACTAATTTGTTTCCAAAGCGTAAATCCGGTTTATCCGATCCATATTCTCTCATTGCATCGGCATATGTCATACGTGGGATGGGTAGAGAAATTTCGTAATTGACGCTCTCTTTCCAGATACGAGCAACTATTTTCTCAGCTACCGCCAGAATATCTTCTTGATCAATAAATGACATTTCAATATCGAGCTGTGTAAATTCTGGCTGCCTATCTGCTCTGAAATCTTCATCACGGAAACATCTAGCAATTTGATAATACTTTTCCATTCCCGCAACCATCAGCAGCTGCTTGAAAAGTTGAGGCGACTGTGGAAGGGCATACCAACTGCCAGGCTGTAAGCGAACTGGAACAAGGAAATCTCGAGCACCTTCTGGAGTTGAACGAGTCAGGTAAGGAGTTTCAATCTCTAGAAATAACTCTTCCTCCATAACACGGCGTATTGTCGAAGTTACCTTTGATCGCATGCGAAGGTTATGAGCTGGTTTCTCGCGGCGCAGATCAAGATACCTATATCGCAAACGCGACTCCTCATTAATCTCAGATTCATCTCCACTATCGATAGGAAAAGGTAAAGGAGCAGATTCGGAGAGAACTACAACGTGATCACCCATCACTTCAATTTCTCCTGTTGGAATGTTCTTGTTTTCATTACCATCAGGGCGAGCTACAACTTCTCCCGTAATCAAAAGACACCATTCGGCTCTAAGAGACCCAGCCATCTTTTCATCGCGGATTACAACTTGAACCGAACCAGAGGAGTCGCGCAGGTCTATAAATGCCACTCCACCGTGATCGCGACGTCTTGAAACCCAGCCGGCCAAAGTTACTGTTTTGCCCACTAATGATTTATTCAGTGAACCAGCATCGTGTGTACGTAGCATTTACTTGTAATCCTCTATTTTTTGGCAATCACGGTTATAGGTGTTGATGTAATGAGTCAATCTTAACTGAAGAACTCTTACCCGATTTCATATGCTTAAGTTCGACCGTCGAGGTATTCAACTCAGATTCACCCAACACTATCGAGTATGTGGCCCCAGTTTTATCGGCTGCTTTCATCGAACCCTTGAGACCTCTATCTCCAAAAGCGATCTCTACAACTTTCCCTTGTGCGCGAAGATCATGCGCAATGGCCAAAGCCATTTTCTTTGCTTCTTCTCCCAAAGGAATTATGAAAAGATCAGAAACAAAAGCATCTTGATTAATAACACCCTCGGCTTCGGCTGCCAACAACACTCTATCTACGCCCAGGCCAAATCCAATTCCAGACAAGGCTTGCCCACCTAGTTCTTGCATTAATCCGTCGTAGCGGCCGCCACCACCGATTCCAGACTGCGCACCTAAAAGATCATGAACAAATTCAAATGTCGTACCGGTGTAATAATCCAAGCCACGAACCATTCTTGGATTCAAGACATACGAAACATTCATTCGATCTAGATAGCCCAGAACTTTGTTGAAGTGCTCGGAGGACTCCGCGTTTAAGTAATCCATGAGTAGTGGCGCCTTTGCCATGTTGCTCTTCATCTCTTCACGCTTATCATCGAACAATCTCAAGGGATTAATCTTTGCGCGCTTTGCGGTTGCCTCATCTAGATCTAAGCCTGATATGAACTTCAAAAGTTCTATGCGATGAGCCGCTCTAGATGCTGCATCACCCAAAGAAGTCATTTCTAACCGATACTTGCTCAAACCTAAACTTTTAAAACCAGCATCAGCTATTGCGATAACTTCTGCATCAATTGCTGGATCATCTAGACCGATTGCTTCAATCCCCACTTGATAGAACTGTCTATATCTTCCCGCTTGCGGGCGCTCTGCTCGAAAAAACTGACCCGAGTACCAGAGTTTTACTGGCAGTTGTCCGCGATCCAAACCATGTTCAATAACTGCGCGCATCACGCCGGCTGTACCTTCTGGCCTTAAAGTAATTGACCTTCCACCGCGATCTTCAAATGTGTACATTTCTTTAGAGACAACATCAGTAGATTCCCCCACTCCCCTTCGAAACAAATCTGTATCTTCAAAAACCGGGAGCTCGATTAATTGATAACCCGATTTCTTTGCCGGTGCAATCAAACTATCCCTGACATGTTCGAATAAATTAGATCGATCAGGGAAATACTCACTAACGCCCTTTGGGGCTTGAATTTTCTGATGAGCCATTAGTGACGACCGATTAAACTGGTGAGGTAAGGATTCGTCTTTTTCTCGTGGGCCAAGACTGTTTCTGGTCCATGACCAGGTAAAACACGTAAGTGATCACCTAACGGTAGAACTTTCTTTCGAAGTGTTTCTTCCATCTCTGCAGCCGATCCCGTGGGCAAATCAGTCCTGCCTATCGCACCGGCAAAAAGTACATCTCCAGAAATCAATACTTCATCATTAACTTGAAACATGAGAGAACCACCAGTATGTCCTGGTGAATGAATTGCCTTAAAGGTAAGTCCAACAAGGTTTAATGTTTCACCATTACGAAGTTCTCGAACCTCATGCGGCTCACTAAAACTCATATCCTGCAAAGTCTGTGCAAACTCGGGACTGACTTGATCTTGTGGTCGCGTTAGATATGGTCGATCTTGGCTATGAATGTATGTAGGGATTTTATAACCGTCAGCAATTGGCTGAATAGAAAACGTATGATCTAAGTGGCCATGCGTTGCAATTACCGCCACTGGCTTCAACTTGTGTCGCGTCAATATCTCATCTAGCTCTAGAGAGACATTTGGCATTCCCGGGTCAACAATCACGCACTCTGATCCCGGTTGAGAGGCCAGTACCCAACAGTTTGTGGCATACATTTTTGCTGCAAAGGAGTCAACCAACATTAAATCTGCCCTCCATCACGCTCAAAATTGGCGAGATTGACGCTCGCATAGGTAGACAGGGTACCTTTTACCACTGCATACGCACCCAATCCACGCTCGGATGTCTCCGGACTTCTTGGCATCGCCTAATACATAGCGACGTTCTCATCGAACAACGCGCTGAAAGGATCGCTCTCATGACAGATACGAATTTTCCAGAACAGGTCAACCCGGCGATTATGCCTCAAGCTGTTAGTGCAGCTAGTGCGTTGATTGGAGATCCTTCAGCCTTTGGTCGAGTTGGTGAAGATGGAACGGTATACGTTCGAACTTCAAGCGGTGAAAAAGCCGTTGGCTCATACCCAGGAAAAACATCTGAAGAGGCGCTCAACTATTTCGTTCGCAAATTTGAACATCTTGCATCAGAGGTAGCGTTACTTGCAGCGCGAATCAAAAGTGGAGCAATGGTGCCATCCGATGCCTATGCAGCAGTGAAGAAACTTCGCGAGCAAGTAAGAGATCTCAATGGTGTTGGTGATCTGGAATCACTGGCTGCATCTGTCGAACAGATCGAGCCACTCATTGAAGGCCACCGTGAAGCCTATGAAGCGAAAAAAGCTGCAGAAGCTGCCGCTAAAGAGGCCCGCCGTGCCCAAATAATTGTCGAAAAAGAAAAAATTGTAGTTGAAGCTGAATCACTGGCACTTTCTGAAAGTTGGAAAACTACCGGAGATCGCCTGAAGGTTTTGATGGACGAATGGAAAGCTGCACCCCGCCTAGACAAAACCACAGATACTGCGTTGTGGAAGCGTTTTTCCTCATCACGAAACAAATTTGATAAGCGGAGAAGAACCCATTTTGCAGCGCTAGAAGCTACTCAATCTGTTGTTGCTGATGCCAAGAAACTTATTGTCGCTGAGGCTGAAAAACTTGCAACCTCTACCGAATGGGTGCCTACGGCGAAGAAATTTAAATCGTTGATGGATCAATGGAAGGCCGCTGGTCGAGGTAAACCTAATGATGATGCCAAGCTGTGGGCACGCTTTAAGGCTGCACAAGATCAATTCTTTACCGCTAAGAATGCCGATTTAGAAAAAAGAGATTCGACAATGGCAGCAAATCTTGAGAAGCGAGAGGAACTTATTTCAGCAATTGAAGCGCTGTTGCCATTGACAGATGTAAAAGCAGCCCGTAAAGCTTTCTCAGAGCATGCGCGAGCTTGGGAAAAGATCGGTATGACTCATCGCGACAAGCGTGCAGCATTGGACGCACGTGTCAACGCGGTAGAAAAAACCATTAAAGAAGCTGAGGCTGATATTTGGCGTAAGTCCGATCCAGCAGCAAAGAAGCGTGCAGAGGAAGTCGTAGCGCAATTAACTGCATCAATTGCTAGTTATGAAAAGATTGCCGAAAAATGTGCAGCTGCTGGTAACACCAAGAAGGCTAATGAAGCAAATGAATCAGCTCAGGCCCGTAAGGTTTGGTTAGCTGAAGCTCAAAAAAGCCTTGATGAGTTCAACTAAGAAGAGAGCAGTATCTTCTAGTTGTTAGTAGTTCGATACACATCAAAGACGCCTTCGATCCTGCGCACGGCAGCAAGAACCGCATCTAAATGTGTCGCGTCAGCCATTTCAAAAGTGAATCGTGAGTAGGCAGTTCGATCTTTAGAAGTGCTGACCGAGGCACTCAAAATATTTACATGCTGCTCAGAGAGTGTGCGAGTTACGTCAGCTAGCAGTGAAGCTCGATCGAGGGCTTCTACTTGAATATTTACAAGGAAAACAGAGGCTGCTCCTGATCTCCACTTAACATTTACCACTCGGTCACTTTGATGCTTTTCTAAATCCAATGCATTTGTGCAATCGGCACGATGGATTGAGACACCGCTACCTTTTGTAATAAATCCCATGATTTGATCACCTGGAACAGGTGTGCAGCATCGTGCAAGTTTTACAAGAACATCATCAGTGCCTTCAACATCAATAGCATTACTAGAACGACGGTTGCTTGGCGCTCTGTTGAGATAGGCATCCATAGTTGGCTCTGGATGAGAATCCTCGGCGCCCATAGAAGCAACAAGTTTTTCGACAACAGATGATGCAGAGACATGTCCATCACCTACTGCTGAATACAAACCTTCGATGTCTGAATATCTAAGATCGTGAGCCAATTCTAAAAGAGAGTGTCCAGCAAAGATCTTTTGCAGTGGTAATCCTGCTTTACGCATCTGGCGGGCAATAGATTCTCTGCCTGCATCTATCGCCTCTTCACGTCTTTCCTTGCTAAACCATGCCTTGATCTTCGAACGCGCTCTAGGACTTTGAACGAAGTTCAACCAATCCCGACTCGGGCCTGCATTCTCGCTTTTATTTGTAACGATCTCTACAACATCTCCATTAACCAATCGAGACTCAAGCGGCACTAAGCGCCCATTCACCTTTGCACCAGCACAACGTAGTCCGACATCGGTGTGAACAGAGAAAGCAAAATCCACGGGTGTTGAACCACCGGGTAAGGCCACAACATTTCCTTTAGGAGTAAAAACAAATACCTCTGGAGATCCTAAATCAAAACGTAAGGCCTCCAAGAAATCTGCAGGATCCTGAGTTTCTTTCTGCCATTCATGTAATTGACGAAGCCATAAAAGCTCAGGTGATGAGTCCTTACTGTCTGATCCCTGTTTGTACTTCCAATGTGCAGCGATTCCTAGCTCGGCTCTTGCGTGCATATCGTTTGTGCGTATTTGGATTTCAATCGCCTTACCAGTTGGTCCGATAACAGTTGTATGCAGAGATTGGTACAAATTAAACTTTGGCATTGCTATGTAGTCTTTAAAGCGACCTGGAACCGGACTCCACCGTGCGTGAATAGATCCTAAAACGGCATAACAATCACGAACATCATTAACTAATACTCGAATTCCAACGAGGTCATAAATCTCATTGAACTCTCGCCCTCTAACGACCATCTTCTGATAAACAGAAAAGAAGTGCTTTTGTCTGCCGGTTACCGTTGCCTCAATATGATCTTTCTCCAAATCACCTTTAACGGTTTCGATTACCTCTGCCGTCAATTTGGTTCGAGATGGAGATCGCTCTGCAACCAATCGTGAGATCTCTTCGAATTTCTTTGGTTCTAAAACCTCAAAGGACAAATCCTCTAACTCCCACTTCATTGCATTCATTCCAAGTCGATGGGCAAGCGGTGCGTAAATGTCTAAAGTTTCCCGAGCTTTTCTTTCAGCGTTTTCTGTCGAGACGTATGCCCACGTGCGAGCATTGTGCAAGCGATCTGCAAGTTTTATAACAAGGACTCGAATATCTTTTGACATCGCAATCACCATCTTGCGAACAGTCTCGGCCTCAGCAGTTGGGCCATACATCAATTTATCCAGTTTGGTGACGCCATCAACTAGATTTGCAATTTCATCGCCAAAATCTTTGCGCATCTGGTCGAGTGAATACTTTGTATCCTCCACAGTATCGTGAAGAAGGGCAGCAATAATTGTTGCTGGGTTCAAACCCAAATTGGCTAATATCTCCGCAACCGCAACCGGATGAGTTATGTACTCCTCACCGGATTTTCGAAGTTGACCTTGGTGAGCATCTTTTGCCACAACAAAAGCACGAGCAATCTCCTCGTCATTGACCGAGGCATGATTTTCCTTGAGAGCACTGATAAGTGGTGCAATCAAAGTGTCCACAAGAATCCCTACTTACGACCCTTGCGCTTTGGTTGATTACGAGGTCCACGCACTGAATTAGGTAATGAGACTGAACCAGTGGCTGATGAAGTTGTTGTAGCGCCAGATCTTGCACTTACACGCTTTGCTAAAGCTTGCATGGCGGGTTCTCTTTCACGCAATGATGCAAGGATCGGAGGTGCAATAAAGATTGAAGAATATGTTCCAACAATCAATCCAATAAATAATGCCAAAGAAAGATCCTTCAAGGTACCTGCACCGAGTAAGCCCGCACCGACAAACAGAATCGCTGCAACAGGTAAAATTGCAACAATTGAAGTATTCGCCGAGCGAACGATTGTTTGATTTACAGCAAGGTTAACTGCCTGTGAATATGTCTTAGTCGAAGACGCAGTGATTGACCTTGTATTTTCACGGACCTTGTCAAAAACAACAACTGTGTCGTAAAGCGAGTAACCCAAAATCGTTAAGAAACCAATAACCGTAGCCGGCGTTACATCAAAACCAACCAGCGCGTAAATTCCAACAGTAATAAAGACGTCATGTAGTACTGCAATGATCGCAGCAACTGCCATCTTTGGCTCTAGCGCCATGGCAAGGTAGATCATGATGACAATCAAGAAACCAATAAGACCATAGAGAGCTTTTCTCGTGATCTCTTCACCCCACGATGGCCCAATAATCTGGGTATCAATAGTTGCAACATCAACGGAAAAACTCGCCGCAAGAGCGTCTTGAACCGCATTATTTGCAGCAGATTCTAAAGATCCTGTCTGAACTCTTACTTTATCCTGGCCGATAATCTGAACGATCAACTCGCCATCAACCCCAGCTGCTTGAACTGCAGAGCGAGCTTGTTCGACAGAAGGAGAGTTTGTGGTCACCGTGAAAGATGAACCACCCTTAAATTCGATTCCAAGGTGCAGCCCCTGCACAGCAAGAGAGCCAATTGAAATCAAAATAAACATAATAGAAAGTGCATACCAACGTCGTCGTTTGCCAATGAACTCAACAGAGGTTTCACCACGATAGAGGCGGCCTCCTAGACCTGAAAACTTTGACATCTTTATGCCTCCTTCGTAGTTGGCATACCGAGACTCTTGCTCGAGAAGCCGGATAAACGATGACCTGAATTAAAGAATTTGAGTCGTGAAACAAGAACCAGAGCTGGTTTTGTGAAAACGAAGATAATGATCAAGTCAATCACTGTTGTAAGTCCAAGTGTGAAAGCAAAACCTCGCACACCACCTACTGCAAAGAAATAGAGCAACACAGCCGCAATCAGAGAAACAAAGTCTGCAATCAAAATTGTCCGACGCGCTCTAATCCATCCTGTTTCTACCGCAGTTCGTAAGGAGCGTCCTTCTCTCATCTCATCTCGAACACGTTCAAAATAAACAATAAACGAGTCAGCAGTTACTCCGATAGCAACAATTGCCCCGGCTATTCCTGCCAAAGTTAATGTGAACCCAATCCATTCTCCAAGAAGAAGGAACAGGAGATACAGCATTAAGCCTGCAATGGCTAATGAACCAACGGTGACAAAGCCCAACACTCTGTAATAAGCCAGAGTAAAAATAACTACTAGCGCTAGGCCGAGTGCACCGGCAATTAATCCTGCGTCGAGTTGATCAGCTCCAAGTGTTGGAGAAACCTGCTGAACTTCTCCGCGATCAAATGCAAGGGGTAGCGCTCCGTACTTGAGAACATTTGCTAAGTCTTTTGCTTCTAGTTGAGTAAAACTTCCAGTGATTTGAGCAGTTCCAGATGGAATCGCCTCATTGATGCGTGGGGCCGACACAACTAATCCATCAAGAACAATAGCTAGCTGATTGTTTGGTTCTGGCAGTGATGTAACCCGAGAAGTAACAGCAGCAAAGGCAGAAGTACCCTCACTGTTAAACGTCAAGCTTACAAACCAAGCGCTTCCAGATTGTGTGTCCAAACCAGCTGAAGCTTCTGAAATTTGACGACCTAAAACTTCTGCTGGTCCAAGGATGTATTTCGTTAAGCCAGCGCGATCACACGCAACGATTGTTTGAGAAGGAAGATCCGTTCCAGTTCCTTGACGATTTTCCGGCAACGTGCAATCAAAGGCTGCAAACTGTGCATTTAATTCTGGTGTAACCCCTGCGACTGGAGTTGCTGTTGGATCAACAACTGAAGATGCGCCAGCGCCTGTGGCAAGTACTTGGCGAAAACGAAGTTCTGCGGTCTGTCCTACTAAATCAACAACTCTTCGGCCGGTATCCCCCGGTACTGAAATAACAATCTGACGACTAGTGCCTGTGCCTTGTGCAGCAACTTCAGATTCAGCAACACCGAGTGAATTAACGCGTTGACGAATGATTGCCACGGCTTGATCAATCGCTTCATTTGTAATTGTGCCTTCTTCACCGGGTGCGATACGAGGTTGTAGAGTTACAGAAGTTCCTCCTCGAAGATCTAGCCCTAATTTGACCGAAGTTGCACCTTGAATGAAGACAAGACCCGTCATCGCTACTAAACCCAGCGCCAAAATAGCTAAGGTTCTAACTGGTCGACTGGTCGTCTTGATCGGTTTGTTTATAGTAGACATAAGCGCAGAGTCTAGGCGTCAGAGGCGGGTAAGTCGAAAATGGTAGAAATTTCCGCAGGCGGAGTTCGCCCAATGTGCAGCCATCCCTGAGAAGTTGCCACGCGTCCACGCGGTGTTCTAGCCATAAATCCATTTCTTACCAAAAAAGGCTCAGCAACAGACTCAACAGTTTCGATCTCCTCGCCAACGGCTATAGCCAGAGTTGAAAGCCCCACCGGTCCACCATTAAACCGTTCGATTAGCGCGGTTAAAACTGCGCGATCGAGACGATCAAGGCCCAGTTCATCAACTTCATACATTTCTAAAGCGGCCTGAGAATCTATTAACGATATTTTCTTTGTTCCCTTTACTTGCGCGAAATCGCGGACTCGCCGTAGTAAACGGTTTGCAATACGAGGCGTACCGCGAGATCTGCCTGCCACTTCATTCACGGCATCTTTATCAATGTGAATTTTCAAAAGTTCCGCGCTCCTTGTAACCACCTGAGCGATGTCACTATCTTCGTAAAAATCTAGATAAGCGGTAAATCCAAAACGATCGCGTAATGGACTTGGCAATAGACCCGCTCGTGTAGTGGCACCCACTAACGTGAAATGAGGTAACTGCAGAGGAATCGCTGTTGCCCCTGGCCCTTTTCCGACGATGACATCCACTCGAAAATCTTCCATGGCAAGGTAAAGAAGCTCCTCGGCAGGTCGCGGTAAGCGATGGATTTCATCAATAAACAGGATTTCTCCTTCGACAAGTGAAGAAAGAATCGCCGCCAAATCACCTGCATGAGTAATCGCAGGTCCGCTAGTTAAGCGAATAGGAGTTGCCATTTCACTTGCAAGAATGAGAGCGAGAGTTGTTTTTCCTAAACCTGGTGGACCAGAAAGAAGTATGT
The DNA here is from genome assembly GCA_009704445.1 of Actinomycetota bacterium. Classification (GTDB taxonomy): domain Bacteria; phylum Actinomycetota; class Actinomycetes; order Nanopelagicales; family Nanopelagicaceae; genus Planktophila. Next base: position 4,660 of record WLED01000007.1, on the reverse strand, counting down.
GATCGGCTGGTGAATTCCGATGTCTAGCAGCAGTCAGCAAAACATCTATCTGATCTCGCACTCTTTTCTGCCCGATGAAGTCATTGAGTGTTTTCGGACGCAAGGCATTTTCTAAAGCTGACTCTTCCTTCTTTAAATTAGATGCCACCAAACGATCTTCAGCCACGAGAACTCTTTCCGCTTGCTAAAGCCATCTTTAGAAGCTCGCTCAAATCAACTGTCGAAGCATCAACGCCCTCTGCTGAAAGATTTGCAACAACCTCTGTTATTGCACCGTCTGCCTCCTTTGGAGAAAAGCCAAGGGATGTAAGTCCACTGACAAGCTTTTCACGCCAAGCCGGCTGATGTGCTCTGTAGGTTTTATTATTCGACAAATCACTTAGCTTTCCTTTGAGTTCGAGAATTAATCTCTGTGCACCCTTGCGACCAATTCCTGGAACTTTTTCAATAACTGAAATCTCTTCCTGCGAGATAGCTCTAGCTAAATCTTCAGGTGACATCGCACCCACGATTGACATCGCAACTTTTGGCCCAATCCCAGAAACCGTCTGTACAAGCTCAAAAAGACTCCTAGCTTCATCGCTAAGAAAGCCGTACAAGGTGAGTGAGTCTTCCCTGACAACCAGTGAGGTAAAAAACTGTTGCTGAGAACCGAGGGTAATTTGAGCTGACATCGATGGTGTTACAACGAGACTCAACCCAACTCCACCAACTTCTACTACTGCTCTATCACTAGTAAGTGATCGGATGGTCCCCGTCAATAACGAGATCATCTTGCGTGTAGTTTCTTAAGTCTTGTTTTTTCTGCGGCCAATGCTCGAGCTACTTTGTCATTGCCTCCACCCCGCCAAATATTACAAATTGCCAAGGCAAGAGCATCGGTTGCATCTACCGGTTTAGGAATACTTTCTAGCTTGAGTAGTTTTTGAACCATTGTTGCTACCTGAACTTTATTGGCTCGACCATTGCCAGTTACGGCGGCCTTTACTTCAGATGGCGTGTGCATCATTACTGGAATTCCAGCTTTAGCTGCAATCAAAAATGCGATTCCTGCTGCTTGTCCTGTACCCATAACTGTTCTTACGTTGTGTTGAGAAAAAACTCTTTCCACTGCAATCACATCTGGTTGCCAAAGATTGACCCACTGCGAAAGTTCTCGATCTAATTCGAGCAAGCGATGCTCTAAAGCTAACTCCGTGCCAGTAACAATGACTCCGACTTCAACAAGAGACAGTGCGGTACCAATTCCACCTTCAACAATTCCTACTCCACATCGAGTAAGGCCGGGGTCAACTCCCAAAACTCTCACTGTGACCCCCACGCATTCTTTAGTGACTTAAAGGTCTAAGCCTAAGGTTTTAAAGAAAATCCTTATCCGAGGCTCGCCATAACCTCATCAGAAACATCGAAGTTACTGTAGACATTCTGCACATCATCTAGCTCTTCGATTGCATCAATGAGTTCAAATACCTTAGCTGCGCCTTCGGCATCAAGTGGAATACTCATCGAAGGAAGGAAGGAAGAGTCTGCAGATTCATAATCAATCCCTGCCGTCTGCAGCGCCTCACGAACTGGAACAAGATCGACGGGTTCACTGACAATCTCGAACGCTTCGCCAAGATCATTAACTTCTTCGGCGCCCGCATCAAGGACCGCTTCTAAAATTGAATCTTCAGATAACGTCCCATCCTTTTTTACGATGATGACGCCTTTTCGATTAAAGAGATAAGAAACAGAACCAAGATCTGCCATCGATCCGCCATTGCGCGTTACCGCAACCTTAACTTCGGAGGCAGAACGGTTTCTATTGTCAGACAAACACTCGATCATAATTGCGACGCCATTTGGCCCATAGCCTTCGTACATAATTGTGATCCAGTCTTTTGCCCCAGCCTCTAAACCAGCGCCACGTTTGATGGCGCGTTCAATGTTGTCGGCCGGCATAGAGGATTTCTTTGCCTTTGCAACTGCATCAAAAAGAGTGGGATTGCCATCCATATCAGCGCCACCATTTCTAGCGGCGACTTCAATTGCACGGATTTGCTTAGCAAAAACCTTGGCTCGTCGACTATCGATGATCGCTTTCTTATGCTTGGTTGTCGCCCATTTGGAATGGCCTGACATTTGTGCACCTCAATCTAACCATTGCGAATATGTGCTTACTGTACCTTTTTAAGCGCTGGGCGTGCCACCTGATCAACAAAATACTGATGGATTCTATGATCGCCAGTTAGTTCAGGGTGAAAAGATGTGGCAAACAAAGTTTTTGACCGAACGGCAACTGGATGAGATTTCACCGTTGCTAGTACCTCGATGCCTTCACCGACTTTTTCTACCCAAGGGGCACGAATAAATACGGCCTTTAGAAGTCCTGGAAATCCATCTTTGAATTCAAGATCTTCTTCAAATGAATCAACCTGTCTACCAAAAGCATTTCTACGAACAACGATGTCTAAACCGCCGAAAGTTTTTTGATCCTTGGCCGCATCAAGAATGTGATCTGCCAACAAAATCATTCCAGCACACGAGCCATATGCCGGCATGCCCGAGGCGATGCGGTTTCTAATTTCATCAAAAATCTCAAAAGTTTGGGCTAAATGTGCAATCGTTGTTGATTCACCACCTGGTATCACTAAAGCATCAACACCGTTTAATTCTTGGATTCGCCTTACGGGTACTACATCAACACCACATGCAATGAGAGAGTTAATGTGCTCACGAAAATCTCCCTGTAAAGCCAGGACACCAACTTTCATTACGAAGTTAGCTACCAACCACGCTCTGAAAGACGATGTGGTGCAGGCAGATCGGCAACGTTAATTCCAACCATGGCCTCACCTAATCCACGGGAAGCATCTGCAACAACTTTTGGGTCATCCCAAAATGTTGTCGCCTTCACACATGCTGCTGCTCTTTGTGCTGGATTGCCAGATTTGAAAATTCCAGAGCCAATAAAAACTCCATCTGCTCCCATTGCCATCATTAACGCAGCATCAGCTGGTGTAGCAATTCCTCCAGCCGTGAAAAGAACAACAGGTAGTTTTCCTGTCTCTGCAACTTCTTTGACCAGCGCGTATGGTGCCTGTAACTCCTTCGCGGCAACGTATAACTCATCTTCGCGAAGTGATGATAACCGTCTGATCTCTCCGCCGATTTTTCTCATGTGCATCATTGCGTTTGAAACATCGCCTGTTCCTGCTTCACCCTTAGAGCGAATCATTGCTGCGCCTTCGTTAATACGGCGTAGGGCCTCTCCGAGATTTGTTGCACCACATACAAAGGGAACTGTGAAATTCCATTTATCAATATGATTTTCATAATCTGAAGGTGTGAGGACCTCTGATTCATCGATGTAATCAACGTCAAGAGACTGCAAAACCTGCGCTTCAACAAAGTGACCTATGCGTGCCTTTGCCATTACAGGAATCGAAACGCTGGCTTGAATTTTTTCAATCATGTCAGGATCTGACATGCGCGCTACTCCACCTTGCGCGCGAATATCTGCGGGTACACGCTCTAGGGCCATAACCGCGACTGCTCCGGCATCTTCTGCAATTTTGGCTTGCTCAGCATTAACGACGTCCATAATGACGCCGCCCTTAAGCATTTCAGCCATACCGCGCTTAACGCGTCCGGTACCAGTTACTTCAGCCATTGCAGATACTCCGATTTCATCAAAAGATTAGGAGCACATACTACTTTGTCTTCGAAGTGGCTGGCGAGGTGAATTTAGGCTCGCGATCTGTCAAAGCTACCCAAACCTGGCCTGGGGCGAACTTAATTTCTTCACCATTTAAAAGGGAAAAAACCGTTCCAGAATAAGCATCGCTTCTAGCCCATGTACCTGCAAATCGTTTGCCATTACGCAGTACATAAGCCTTACCTTCACCAACAGTTTCGGAAAATGGAGTTACTCCCCCAAATTTATCTCCGTACTCTGAAGGTGTTATAGAAACCAACTGAATCACAAGTGTTGTAGGCCCTAAAATAATTCCGGATTCGGCGCTATTGATCCGCCCATTGTGATATAAAAACCAGCGTTGCTCAGATTCAGACCATTCTGCTTTATACGTTGCAGATGGCCAATCAATGACAACATCAGTAGTTGGCTGACCCTCTTGGGGTTCATCCCCAAAAACAAAACCAACACTACGGGCACTGTCTATCTCATATTGCTTTTCAACAATTCTGGCCATGAGAAGATCGGCTCGTAGAACCATTGCATACGGTTGATTTCGCAATGGATCGGTTGTATAGATTGTTGGACTCTGTCGTTGAGCGCCCAAATCAAGAAGATTTGCTTGACTGATAACCGGAAGCAATTTCGATTGTGCACCGCTATAGGCAAAGGCAACATTTCCATATTGGCTCAAAATATCGATGTCAGAGATACGAGCACTTCTTACTGGACCCACTCTTTCGGGAATTCGTGAAGAGAAAATCGCCATCAGTCGTGTCAAACCACTTTCAACTTGCTCGATGTACACAACATCGGCATCTTCTATTCCTATCTGTGGATGAGCCGGATTTGTATCGTCGATTTTTACGGCAAGCACAGGCCCGTTGATGCCCTCTCTCCCACTAAGAACATTTGTTTCCGCTTTTTCCGGCATTACCTTTTCAACGACAGCACAGCTGCTTAACATCAAAACTATTGTGG
>WLED01000069.1 GCA_009704445.1 Actinomycetota bacterium | reverse complement strand
CGAGAGTCTAAACCAGATTTCCTACTCTGATTACCGACCCAGTACCTTTAGCCCTAACACCTGCGGGTGTAGCTCAATGGTAGAGCCCCAGCCTTCCAAGCTGGCCATGCCGGTTCGATCCCGGTCACCCGCTCCAAGTTTTTTATCCGATAGCCCCGACCTGAATTTTTGTATATGTCCCACTGGCAGAAATACTTGCTTCGAAATTTGAACCTGAGGTCAGGGTTGCAATCAAAGAGTATGGAGTTGCTACTGAAACTCCATTCAATACCACGTCCGCAATTACGGAAACATTAACTCTGTTGGTCCCCGAATAAACAGAACCTGTCGATACGACATAACTTGTTGTGATTCCTGGCGCTCCGCCTTCAGCTGCAATGGATAAGCCAATTCCATAACTCGGAGCAGAGGCATTTACATCAAAAGTCCTTATTAAAACTCTGACAACATAAGACTTTCCGGCTTCAAAACTTCCAAAAGCATTAGACACTGTTGTGCTTCCTGCTGTACCTGGAAGTAATGCAGCAAATGAAATTGAAGATTGTGATGCAGAGATACTTCCATTTGTACCAGCTGCACCTGGCGCACCTGCGGTTCCAGGAGCACCTGCAGCGCCAGGTAAACCATTAGTTCCTGCAGCGCCAGGTAATCCATTGGTACCAGCAATTCCCGGTAAACCTGCAGCACCTGTTGCTCCATTAGCGCCAGGTAATCCGCGAGGTCCAATCACTCCAGCTGCTCCTGCTGTACCAGCGGCACCAGTTGTTCCAGTTGCACCTGGCACAGTGGGATTTGCCTTTGTTGGCAAAGCACGCAGAGAAGTTGTCAGTTTCCATACTCCATTTGTCTTTGGTCCGTAAAGATTTGCATTCTTCGTATCGATGTAAAAATCACCATCAATACCTAAATTTCTAGAAGGAACTCCAACGCCACTGAGTATGGTGTTAACCGTCGTCGTTCCTGTTCTACCTGCAGCTTTATTTGAAAGAGTTGGTGCGGCAATAGCTGTTGGTGCCAGCACCAGAACAAGCACTAGGGATAAAGCCATCAACCCTTTATTGGTTTTCATAAATCACCGAATTTCTGTGAGGAAACCCAGTCTCGACCCCTATTTTCTTCAAACGAATAAGGAGTTCCTACGCGCAATCACACATGCGCAAGGGCTGTCCCTATTAATTCTGATTTCAAGACTCATCGGATTTTAAGGTCCACCTGTCAGATTCCACAGTGAACTGCTGTTTATTTGGCACTAGTCCATGACACCTAGTCAATGTACATAAATTACTTCCTCCTAAGGTAAGAGAAAAGCCCGCCACGTGAGAAATCACAAGGTGGGTTTTTCTTTGCTCATGGCAAGATATCCATATGCGCATTCATATCGGAAGTGATCATGCAGGGTTAGAGCTAAAGGCTGCACTAGTTGAGTACTTACAAAGCAAAGGTCACGATGTTAAAGACCACGGACCACATGTTTATGACGCAGTAGATGACTATCCAGATTTTTGTATTCCGGCAGCTATTGCAACAGTTGCAGATCCGGCTTCACTAGGAATTGTCTTAGGTGGATCTGGAAATGGAGAGCAGATTGCGGCCAATAAAGTAAAGGGCGTCCGCGCAGTTCTTGCATGGAACGTTGAGACAGCAAAGCTTGGGCGAGATCACAACAATGCAAATGTAATTGGTATCGGTGGCCGTATGCACAGTATTGATGAGTGCAAAGCCATTATTGATGCCTTTATTCAAACGCCTTTTTCAAATGATGAGCGCCATGTGAGACGAATAAACAAAATTGCACGATATGAAAATCAAGGAAAGCTCTAACGCCCTTTATTGCGCTATGTAATACATATCGTTGACAGCGTGATCCTTATCAATGCCCTGGTCTTCAAAGCGCGTTACAGGTCGCCACTCTGGCTTTGGGATCACTCCCCCAGCAAACAAATCTGAGTTGGAAAAAACCTCTTGGATAGCGGTTGCATATGGCACCCAGTCGGTTGCAATATGAATGAAGCCAGCCTTTTTTAGTTTGGGATGAATCAGCTGTAAAAATCCATCATTTACTATGCGACGTTTGTGATGTTTTTTCTTCGGCCATGGGTCAGGAAAAAATAGGTGAATTCCATCTAGGCAATGGTCTGCAAACATATGCTCCAAGACAACGTGCACATCGTCTTCAATAACTTTTACATTAGTCAGATTGTCTTCATCAATTCGTGCAAGCAGTTTGCCAATCCCGGGTGGGTGAACATCAACTGCAATGTAGGCATTGTCTGGATGGTTTTTTGCAATGATGGCCGTAGCCTCACCCATTCCAAAACCAATCTCCATGATTATTTTGTTGGCCTTTGGAAATATCGCCTTTAGGTCAATGATCTCTTGCTTAAATTCAATTCCATGAACCATTTGAAGCGCCGTTTTTGCTTGGCGCTGTGCAACGGTAATTCGAGAGCCTCGAATGCTGTAGCTGCGAACCGTTGGGCGTTCCATGGGCTAACTCTGTCATGGTTGGATTAGAACCTACAAAGCCCCGAAGGAGTCACAAGTGCCAGGACTGAATTTAAGCCGTGCTGAAGCAAAAGAGCGCGCTGACCATTTATATGTCCATAGCTATGTCGTGACCCTTGATGTAACCAAAGATGAAGAGGTTTTCTACTCAAAGTCTGAGGTTAAGTTCTCTTGTAATAAAAAGGGTTATGCCACATTTATTGACGCAGTTGGCCGTTCTGTAATCAGCGCGACATTAAATGGTCAGCCTGTTGATACAACAAACTTTGATGGAGAGAGCATCTTTCTTACTAACTTAGAGGAAGAAAATTACTTAGTCATTGAAATGCAGGCCGAGTACTCCAAATCCGGTGAAGGCTTGCAGCGCTCTGTTGACCCATCAGATGGTGAGGTCTATCTCTACTCGCAAGGTGAGACTGCCCATATTCGCAACATGTTTGCTTGCTTTGATCAGCCAGCTTTAAAGGCCACCTTTACATTACATGTAACAACACCTGGGCACTGGGAGGCTGTTTCAAATAATCCCGTTGAATCAAAAACTGCTAAGGGTGAATTTGTTGAATGGAAGTTTTCAACTACTCCGCGAATTTCAACATATTTAGATGCACTGATCGCCGGGCCTTATTCATCAGTTCACGATGTTTATAAAGGCGTTAAAGAGATTCCGATGGGGATCTACTGCCGTAAATCGATGATGCAGTACTTAGATCCCGATGATATTTTCTTAATTACCAAGCAAGGCTTTGAATACTTTGAAAAGACATTTGGTCTGGCATATCCATTTGAAAAGTATGACCAGATCGCAGTTGTTGATTTCAACTTTGGCGCAATGGAAAATGCAGGAGCTGTTACTTTCCGCGAAGATGTTTTAGTTTTCCGCAGCCATGTTCCTGAAAAGGCATACCTTGCACGGGCAAATACCATTTTGCACGAGATGGCCCATATGTGGTTTGGAGACATGGTCACCATGTCTTGGTGGGATGACTTATGGCTTAACGAATCTTTTGCTGAATGGTCTTCTTATCTAGCTTTATCTGAAGCCACTAGATTTAAGGGAGCTTGGTCAGAGTTTAACTGCGCTAGAAAAAACTGGGCTTATCGTCAAGATCAGCTCTCTTCAACACATCCCATAATCGCCGACATGGTCGATATGGAAGCGGTCAATGCAAACTTTGATGGAATTACATATGCAAAGGGTGCATCTGTCTTGCATCAACTCGTTGCACACGTTGGTCGCCCGCAGTTTATTGCGGCGCTACAAACCTATTTTGCAAAGCATGCTTGGGCCAATACAACTCTTGATGATCTACTTGTAGAACTTGAAGCATCAAGTGGTCGCGCATTAGATGCATGGGTTAAAACCTGGCTACAAACTGCCGGAGTAAATACTCTGCGACCAGTTTTAGATATTCAAAATGGTTCATACACAAGCATTGCTATCGCTCAAGAGGTACCGCTTATTCCAGAAGGATCAAAAGAATTGCGTCCTCATCGCTTAGCAGTTGGCCTTTATGACATAACCGGAGATGCGTTAAAACTTCGTAAATCGGTAGAACTTGATGTAAACGGAGCTCTAACTAAAGTTGTTGATTTGTCTGCTGAAAAAACTGCAGATCTTTTGCTAATCAATGATCGAGATCTTTCTTATGCCAAACTGCGCTTTGATGATCGATCAATTGCAACCCTGAAATCACATCTTGGTTCACTTAACGATGACCTTGCGCGGGCACTTTGCTGGGCAGCAGTCTGGGACATGCACCGTGATGCAGAGATCTCAACAAGTGATTTCATGCAGGTAGCTTTTTCAGGCCTCAAGGGTGAAACCGATGATGCAATCGTCTCAATTGTTTTAAGCCAATTGACTACTTCGGTCGAAGCATTTGCAACCGATGCAAACCGCAATGGATACCGTGAGAAATTTGCCGATGCACTATGGCACTTAGTAAGTGGAGCAAAACCTGCCAGTGATTTGCAGTTGATTTATGCCCGTGCTTTTGCAGCAAATGCTTTCACGCCAGATCAAATCTCTAATCTTCGTGAAGTTCTTAATGGCTCGATAAAAGGATTAAAGCTAGATACCGATCTGCGTTGGTACTTACTGATTGCTCTTACAGAACGTGGCGCAACAACAAAAAGCGAGTTGAAGGCAGAACTTGCCAAAGACAACACAACCACCGGCAACATTGCATTTGAGACAGCCCTTGCCGCTTTTCCAAATTCTGAGGCCAAAACATATGCATTTAACAAAGTTCGCGATGAGTCTGCTGCTACCTCTATCCGCTCTGCCCTAGTTTCGGGATTTCAGCGACCATCTCAGCGTCATCTCTTAATTCCATTTGTTGATCTTTACTTTGACAATTTGATAACCGAATGGGATTCAAAGTCCTATGAAGGTGCAGCAAAGTTTGTGACAGGCATGTATCCAAGTTGGGTGGTCAGTGATTTAACTGTTGAAAAGACAAATGCGTGGCTAAATGGTGTGGGCAAAGATTCACCGGCCGTTTTGCGCAAGCTTGTTAAGGAATCTCAGGACGGCTTAATACGTGCGCTGAAGGTTCAAAAACTAGATAGCTAGATACTTGTCATGCCGCGTCGATCGCGGCTTTAATCTGGAATTGATGTGTGTTTGTTAATTACTCGATATGAGTTACGACAGATTCGCCAGCTTTTCTTTTCTTGCGTGGCATCACTGCAACGTATGAAAGAAATGAAATCACGACAAACATAACTGTCGGAATAACTAAAAATGTTACAACGGTTTCAAAAACGCTGATTCCTGGGCCGGGTAAAGATCCATCTTCAATTCTGTACATGGGTGTAAGTGTAATTTACTTATGCAGTAGCTGCAGCCACACCAAATGGTTCTAAATACTGCAACCATCTGTGATCTGTGCGACCTGTTCCCAGAATTCTCCATGCT
>WLED01000068.1 GCA_009704445.1 Actinomycetota bacterium | reverse complement strand
GTCAGGTAACTGATCCGGTTGCAGCACTTACAACCGACTTACAACGGTTGCAAGCAGAGTATGCAAACTACCGAAAGCGCGTAGAGCGCGATCGCGCCGTTGCACATGAAAATGCAGTTGCAGCAGTTCTTAGTGAGCTACTTGCATTGCTCGATGACATTGATCGCGCAGAAGAACATGGCGAACTAACTGGTGGCTTTAAGGCCGTTGCAGAACAGTTGAACTCCATTACCTCTCGCATTGGCCTAGAAAAATACGGTACTGCTGGCGAAGCCTTTGATCCACAAATTCATGAGGCTTTGATGCATGATGAGCCATCTGATGTTGCTGTTGCAACGGCAGTTAAGATTTTGCAATCTGGCTACAAATATAAAGAGCGTGTTTTGCGCCCTGCTCGAGTATCCGTTACTGAACCAACTGGAGCGTAGTTTAAATGGCGGCCAAAGATCTTTACGAAAAGGATTTTTATAAGACCCTTGGCGTAGATAAAAAAGCCGGCGCCGATGAAATTAAAAAGAAGTATCGAGCTTTAGCGCGCGATCTTCACCCAGATAAAACTAAAGGTGATGCAGCCAAAGAAGATAAGTTCAAAGCCGTTTCAGAGGCCTACGAAATACTCTCTGATGAAAAAAAGCGTGCGGAATATGATGAAGCACGCTCACTCTACGAACGCGGAGGTTTCCGTCCACCACAAGGCGGTGGGCCAGGTGCTGATTTTTCTGACATGTTTGGCGGAGGTAATCCGCAAGATATTTTTGCAAATCTCTTTGGTGGTGGCGGCCGACGTGGCCCACGTAAGGGTCAAGATTTACAAACTGAGGCAACGATTTCTTTTCGTGAATCTATTTTTGGAACAACATTAGATCTTCGACTTGCAACTGATCGTGGGCAGGCACAAAACATCTCTGCTCGCGTTCCTGTGGGAGTTAACGACGGCGCAAAAATTAGAGTTAAAGGAAAAGGCGCAGCAGGAGAAGCTGGCCCGGGAGACTTATTTATTTTGCTAACTGTAAAACCTCATCCAATTTTTTCGCGTGCCGGTGAAAACCTAACGTTAAATCTGCCTGTAACTTTTACAGAAGCAACGTTAGGCGCCGACATTAAAGTCCCAACGTTAAGCGGAGAAGATGTAACCGTGCGCATTGCACCGGGTACTTCCAACGGGCGTACATTGCGGGTAAAAGGTCGAGGAATTGTTAAAGGCAGCACAACAGGTGATTTATTGGTGACTATTCAAGTGCAGGTACCACAGCGAGTAAATGAGAAAGCAGAAGAGGCACTTAAGGTTTTTGCAGAAGCAACATCTGAAGAAGATGTTCGTTCTGACTTTGTGAAGAAGGCAAAAATATGAGCAACGATTCTGTAAAAAACCAACCTGAATCGAAGACTGATTCACAAAACACTGCACCGGCAGATGATGCAGGAGTTTATGTAATTTCTGTTGCAGCCGAAATCTCTGGCATGCACCCACAAACTTTGCGTCAGTACGACAAGTTAGGTCTTGTATCTCCCTCACGTACTGAAGGTCGCAATCGCCGATATTCCTTGCGCGATATTGCACTTCTTCGTGCGGTTCAAAAATTAGTCGGAGAAGGAATCAACCATGCAGGCATCAAGCGAATCATCGAACTGGAATCGGCGATGGCAAACCTGTCCGTTGAAGTTGCACAACTGCGGATCGAAGTTGACGCGCTACTAAAGGAGAACCCACCAAAGGGATTAGCAACACGGCGCAAAGGTGAAGTAATCGTTTATAAGCAAGAAAAGTAGTTAAGGTTTACCTATGAGCGCGCGCGATGACTTAAAAAAGCAGATTTTAGAAAAGGCAGTAGTCCACGGGAAAGTTATTCTTTCTAGCGGTAAAGAGGCCGATTATTACGTCGATCTTCGCCGAGTAACTCTGGACTCTGTAGCTGCGCCTTTAGTTGGCCAAGTTATGTTGGATTTAACAAAAGATTTAGATTTTGATGCTGTCGGTGGATTAACACTTGGCGCAGATCCAGTGGCAACAGCAATGATGCACGTAGCTGCAGCGCAAGGGCGAAAGATTGACTCATTCGTCGTTCGCAAAGCAGAGAAAGCTCATGGATTGCAACGTCGCATCGAAGGCCCAGATGTAAAAGGCAAGCGAGTTCTAGCCGTTGAAGATACATCAACAACTGGTGGCTCTGTTCTAACAGCAGTTGATGCATTAATTGAAGCTGGTGCAATTGTTGTTGCCGTCGCCGTAATTGTTGAACGTGGCGCAGAACCAAAGATTAAAGAAGCCGGATATGAATATCGAGCGGCATATCAACTAGCTGATTTAGGTTTGTAAACCTTAACCTTGTTGTTGGCCTCGCGCCCTTCGTGTCTTAATTACTTCAAGAAAAACAGGCGTCAAACTAATTGCGATAATAGCTAGTACAACCACCAAAATATATTTACTAATTGACACATCAAAGACATCACCTAGTACATAACCCAAGCCAATTACTGACTGTGTCCAGACAATACAACCAACAGCGTTCCAGAATCTAAACTTCTTCTTATCAATACCAATAACTCCACAGACTGGAGTAATAAGTGTTCGGACAACTGATACATACTTAGACAAAACTAAAGCTTTTCCTACACCGTACTTAACCAACCATGTTTCTGCCTTAACAACATTGTGATGATTAAAGTATCGTCCATCGGGACGGTCAAAGAATTTCCTTCCATACTTTGCACCAGTCCAATATGAAAACTCACCTGCGATGATTGCAACGATTGGAGCCAGAATAAATAACAGCGGCGCAGAAACCTGTGCATCACCAAAAACTAAAGCCCCTGCATTAGATGCAGCAAGACCAGATAAAAACAGAAGAGTGTCTCCACCTGGAAGAACTAAACCAATCAGCAGACCAATTTCTGCAAAGATCATAAAGAGAATTCCGACCAGGCCAAGGTTGGCCACAACTGCATTAGGGTCGAAATAATTCATAGGAATACTCTAAAGGTAGTAAAGGTCGCCCGATCGCCGACGGCGCAGCCTTACTTGTAAACCAAACTTGTAAACTAAATCGGTGAGCCAAATTAGTCAGTATTCGAAAACACGCATAGCCGTAACGGTGGCGTTCATCATTAATGGCTCGGTAGTTGGTTCTTTTTACGCACGGGTTGCCGATTTTAAAAGTCAACTTCAGATAACAAATAGCGCCCTTGGTTTTGCACTTTTATGTATTGCTGTAGGCGTGTTAATTGGATTGGGTTTTTCTGGTCGTCAGTCAGCAAAAAGAGGTAGTGCACCTGTTGTAATCGCATCTACATATGCGCTGGGGATCTCTGTAGTTATTGTTGGTCTTACTAATTCATTTACTGCACTGTGCATTGCCTTTATAGTTTTTGGTGCATGTCTTTCAATTCAAGATGTCGCGATGAACTCTCATGCCATTGTTTTAGAACACGAAGCAGAAAAGCGTTACATGAGCACTTTTCACGCAATGTTTTCTATAGGAACGTTAGGTGGCGGAATCCTTGGCGGATACCTCTCCCACAAAGAGATCTCGATTTTTGTGCAATCGCTATTCATTGCAATTCTCATTGTTATTTCGAACTTCTTGGTCCGTAATTATTTTCTACCAGCATTGAGTGATCAACATCCACTTACCAAAAAGAAAAGAGTACGCAAACCAAGAATTTTTCTCTTTGTTGGCCTACTTGGAGTATGCGCAGCAATAAGTGAAGGTTCTGCCGGTGACTGGGGGGCAGTCTTAGCTCGCGATACTTTTGAGGCAACACCATTTATTTCAACTCTTCCTTACATCTTTTTTTCTGCTGCGATGGTTATTGGTCGACTTATGGGCGATCGTTTAGCAGCACGATTTGGCCCGATGAAATTAATTATCGGCGGCGGATTAATTGCCGGCATCGGATTAGCTTCAGGATTGATTGTTGGAGGAATCGGCGGAGTTATTTTTGGTTGGCTATCAATCGGAATAGGATTTTCAACAGTAATTCCTATGTTGTTTTCTCAGGCAGGTGAGATTGCAAAGAGTAAAACCGAATTGAACTTTGCTCCATCAGAGGCAGTTGCAACAGTTTCTGGGATCGCCTATTTTGGATTTCTTGTTGGTCCACCGACCCTTGGCTTCTTGGGAGATCTCATTGGATTGCGTTGGGCAATGATGGTTCCAGCGATTTTGGCCATCGCCATGGTCCTGGCGGCTAGGCCCGTGTTAGGTAATAAATAGGTATAAATTTGCCTTAATCGGGTCCTTGCCCTTTACACTCTGACAGTCTCGCGCCCGACCTTCAGTTTAAGGCGCCCTTTAACTCCAATGGAGGAGAAACCATGCGTGCTTCAAGCACCGTATCACTGGTCCAAGTAACCGGAACTAACTTAATTTATGTATACATTGTTCTGGGTATATCTCTAGCAGCCCTTGCGATTGCATACGGCCTTCGCGCTCAGGTCTTAGCCGCAAGTGATGGCACACCCAAGATGCGTGAAATTGCAGAGGCAGTCCAAGAAGGCGCAGCGGCATTTTTGTCCCGCCAGTTCCGAACACTTTCCTACTTTGTCGCAATTGTTTTCCTTCTTTTGTTCGCACTGCCTGGTGATGCTGAAATCCGCATCGGGCGATCTATTTTCTTTTTAGTCGGAGCAGCATTTTCAGCACTCGTTGGCTATAACGGTATGTGGCTTGCAGTTCGCGCAAATGTTCGCGTTGCAGATGCAGCTCGCAATAAAGATGGCCAGAAGGCTGTTCAAATCGCATTTCGTACAGGTGGCGTCGTTGGTATGACCACTGTTGGTCTAGGACTAGCAGGTGCTGCGCTCGTAGTTATTTTGTATCGCGAAAATGCACCAGCAGTTCTTGAAGGCTTTGGTTTTGGCGCCGCGATGCTTGCAATGTTTATGCGCGTTGGTGGCGGAATCTTTACAAAGGCTGCAGATGTTGGAGCAGACCTCGTAGGTAAAGTAGAAAAGCACATTCCAGAAGATGACCCACGCAATGCTGCAACAATTGCAGACAACGTTGGTGACAACGTTGGTGACTGCGCTGGTATGGCGGCAGATCTATTCGAATCATATGCAGTAACACTTGTTGCAGCGTTGATTCTAGGTAAAGCAGCATTTGGTGATGCAGGTTTGGTCTATCCATTGATCGTTCCAGCAATCGGAACAGTTACAGCGGTAATCGGAATCTTCTTAACCAAATTGCGCAAGACGGATAAGTCAGCGATGACAGCAATTAACCGCTCATTCTTCTTGTCAGCGATTATCTCTGCAGGCTTAACAGCACTTGCAACATTTACTTACTTACCATCTGATTTCAAACTAATGAGTGGTTTGTCACCAGAGGCAATTGCAGCAGCAGGAGATACGAACCCACGAGTTCTTGCAATTAGCGCCGTACTAATTGGTATCGCATTAGCTGCAGCAATTCAGGTACTTACAGGATTCTTTACAGAAACTGGTCGTCGTCCAGTAAACGATGTTGCAGCATCATCAGAAACAGGCGCAGCAACAGTGATTTTGGCTGGTATTGCAGTTGGATTTGAATCAGCTGTTTATTCAGCACTTTTGATCGCAGCAGCAGTATTTGG
>WLED01000067.1 GCA_009704445.1 Actinomycetota bacterium | reverse complement strand
CTGAGCCTTTACCAAATTGACGTTCGATCTGGGCTAGGGCTGTGTCCAACGCTTTTTGGCGTTCATTGTTGGCTTTATCTTGTGCACCTTCGTTTGCTTTGTTGCTTTTTTCAGTAGCCACTTACATTCCTTTCGATAGAACGCTCTGCAGTGTGCAGATCGTTTGGTGTCGGCCCAGAAGGTACGGAGACCCAACGACGGACCGCTTCAACTCGTGAACGAGTGTGGAGAAACGGGCGGAAGTTGGAACCGCTCTGGCTGAACGCTGCAATCGCTTGCAACGGAGTCAATTCTATCCGAACATCTGTTCGAAAGGTAACAGGAGCCACTGACAATTCTTGCCGTGTCGCCGCGGGTATCCACGACCATACTTACCCTGTGTTGATCCTTTTGCCGCCTAGCGAGAAGAAATCAACGCTGGCCGGAGCTGCGATCACCGTCTACACGGGAGTCCTCTATCAGGGGCTGGGTTGGTCCACTCTTCCCAAAGCGGCGCAAAACCGGGGAGCTAAGGCGATCACCATTATCTCGGCCAAATATGGTGCGATCTCCCCCACAACAGTTATCAGGGCCTACAAGGAAAAAATTGATAACAACGCAATGCGACCAATAGTGGGCGCAGTGCTAGATAAGAATAAATCGGAGTTAATCATTGATTGCCGATCATCGACCTACCAAAGTGTGTGGCGCTCGCCGGTAGAAAAAACCGTTGAAGTTAAGGTCTACACAAAAGTTGGTGGTGTCAAAAAAACAATCACCCATATGTCCAAAAAGACTCGAGGTGAAGTTGTTCGAGAGATTTTGTTATCAAAGATAGCACCAAAGGATCCTGCGCAATTGCTCCAAATTTTAAAGGAGAGCTTTACCTGCACCCTCATTAAAGGTGATCAATCTACTCCTTGGGTATTGGAGGTCTACGTCTAATCAGAACCCAGATGATTCGAGTTGATTTAAGCGATACGTGCGGTGCGTTTGATTAGGTCGACAGTTAAATCAGGGTAGTTCCACATGATTACGTGGGCACAGTTTTCAACCACTATCCACTCTGCATGCTCTGGTGCAACTTCCCGCTTCTGTGCAATGTTTTCTGGCAACGTTAAGTCATAGTCACCAAAGACGATAGAGACATCGACGGAATCATCTATCTGAGAGTCGAATTTTTTACCGAGCAGACCCCTCCATGTTGGCATATACCCCTTGGAATTAGCCATCGCGATGACTGAGTCACGGCAGGATTCAAAACTTAACTCTCGCCATAAGTGCGTAATTTTCTTATAGCCCAATGCCTTTAGGACCGGTATTCGGTATGCAATTCGCATGAAATATTGAGAAATCTTGGCAAGAATTCTTGCAAACAAACTTGGTGGAAATTTTGAAGTAGGTACTTGGTGCCACAGACCTGCAGGAGCTAATGCAGTCACACTTGAAACGTTTTTTGGTGCCACTGCGCCCATCTCTAAAGCAATCCAGCCACCCAATGAGTTTCCAGCCACATGCATCTGCGAAACATTATGTTCCGTGCGCATCGTTGAAACTATCGAACGGGCCAATGACTTTGGATCTAACTGCTCATCGGAGGCTAAATCAGCTTCCCCATGGCCAGGAAGATCAAGTGCATAAACCGTGAAGTGCTTCTTTAGTTGAGGAAGCAGAGATTTCCAGATACTTCCGGCAGAACCTAAACCATGTACAAGAACAAGTGCGGGTAGTTCTTCATTTTCGGTAAAAACTTTTGCTTCAATAGGCACTGCTAATACCTGTATTTTTCTGTCTGAATAGGATGTGCCTTACATACTGCTTTCCAAATAACATCTGGTTCTAATCCAGCAGTTAAGGCTTCATTGACGGACTTACTACCTAGTTCAGATATAGCAATATCTGACGAAAAGGATGGACCCCAAGATTCGCCAAAAGAGAGTGTGATGCGCTCACGCAAATCAGAGATTCGCACTTTTAATAATCGCCTCTGCCTGTTGACGTGATTGTGTTGGTGTTAATGGGTGTAAAGCCTGTCCAATTAACCATCGAAC
Source organism: Actinomycetota bacterium (assembly GCA_009704445.1). Lineage (GTDB taxonomy): Bacteria > Actinomycetota > Actinomycetes > Nanopelagicales > Nanopelagicaceae > Planktophila. The sequence continues at coordinate 3,574 of WLED01000067.1, read as the reverse complement.
AGTCAATTCGCTCATCACTGGATTATTGACTACTAAAGTGATTGCCGACGATACAGCCTTCCACAACCGATCTTCTTGAGATGAAAGAAACAATGACAAACTTTCTGGATCAGATTTTCGCATGTTTTCTAATGCTTTATCTTGGCTAATCTCTATTGAGAGTCTTTCTAAAGCTTCAATGGCGCTAGTACTGTTTCGCGCTAGATTCACAAATCTTTCAGCCTCTGATTCACACAGCGCACGAAGAACACTGTCTTTATCACGGTAATGGTTATATAAGGTTGCTCGAGATACCTGAGCTATATCTGCTATTTCGATCATGGACATTTTTTTCAATCCAACAGTTGCGATCAAAGATTTGGTACCTTCAAGAATAGCAACCTGCGTACGGCGATGATTTGCTACTTGAGGCGCGTACTTATTAAGCGGCATCGACAACAGTGAGAGTGAGACCCTCTCGGTTCTTAAGCTCTTCTGAAACATCGCTAAATACTCCGGACAATGTCAGGCCGAGTGCGGAACAAATTGCACTGAGAAGTTCGGAGGAGGCTTCTTTTTGTCCGCGTTCTACTTCAGACAAGTAACCAAGTGAAACGCGTGCATCACGTGCAACATCTCTTAATGTTCGCCCTTGCGCAGTGCGTGCAGAACGAAGGATTTGGCCAACAGCATCGCGTACTAGAACCATCGTCATCCCTTTCTTGCAAACACAACTTCGAAAAACGTTAAGCCAAGATTCTGGCCGTGGGCCAAAAACTAAACTCGAGAGTTAAGGATACGCGCAAAGGCAGCGATCGCGCTTGATGTAGCAGCGTTTCGCACCATTTCACGCTCACCGGATAGGGCTAACACCGTTGTTTGGTTAATTGGCCCCCGAATAGATAGCCAGACAGTTCCGGCTTCATGAACACCGACTGGACCAGGCCCAGCAACTCCTGTTGTTGCGATAGCCCATGTTGTGTTGAAAGTTTCAACTGCACCTTGTGCCATAGCATCTGCAACCTGTTCACTGATTGCAGAATATTTCTCTATAAGTTTTGGATCAACATTTAATTGAGCAACTTTCACCTCGTCGCTATAGGCAGTAATCCCGCCTTTAAAAACATCTGATGCACCAGGTACCCCTACCAAAGTAGAACTAATCGAGCCACCGGTAATTGATTCAGCAGTGCTTAATGTCTCTCCGCTTTTGCGCAGTGCATCGATGATCTGGCTAACTAACCCATCGTTTTCATCGGATCGCAACACGGTCTGCTCTTTTCTGTTCTCGCGAGTTAGAAAGTTTAGTGGGAATCTGGAGATTTAGGATCGTTCGGAGTTTGAGGTGGATTTGGAGAAAATGCAGATTTTACATAATACAGACCTGTAAGGATAGTAAGAATGATCGCGATGTACATGAATCCATCTCGAAACCAGAATAAAGATGGGCTCAGCGGCAAGACATAGAATCCAACTCCAAAGGATTGCATCATCGCTTTTATCTTTCCACCCTTATTTGCAGGAATTACTCCACGCTTAAGAACTGCTATGCGCAAAATAGTTATAGCAATCTCTCGAGTTAAAATCACTGCCGTAATCCACCACGGCATACGCTCTAAAATAGACAGCGAGATCATTGCAGTTCCAAGCATAAATTTATCTGCAACAGGGTCTAGAAACTTTCCGAGCTCAGTTACAGCCCCACGACTTCGAGCTAGCTTTCCATCTAGAATGTCTGAGAGTCCTAGAATAAAGAATATTGTCCATGAAATGTACTGCCACATCGGATCTTCGCCACCATTTTTAAATAATGTAAAAGCTCCGACTGGCACAAATGCCACTCTTAAGAGCGTTATGAGGTTCGGCGTAACAAATTTTGGGATGTTCATAACGGCTGGGCCACCAAGTCTGCGCCCATTGAATCAATGACTATCGCATCTACATACTGACCAACTTGAAAATCTGTTCCAATAAAAGTAGTTGTTCCATCAACTTCGGGTCCTTGATGAGCTGCTCTACCCTCTTGCAGCTCTTGATCTTCAATTAATACTCGAATAGTTTCCCCAATTCTTGCCTGAGCGCGCAGTGAAACCATCTCATCAGCAAGAGATGACAAGATTTCTACTCGATGCGCGATTACTTCTGGATCGATTTTATCTGTGTGATTAAGTGCCTCTGTATTGTCCTCATCTGAGTACCCAAAGATTCCAACAGCATCTAGTTTTGCATCAGTAATAAATTTAGCTAGGTCATCAAAATCTTCTTGGCTTTCCCCTGGAAAACCAACAATAAAGTTAGAACGAATGCCGGCTTCGGGTGAGAGTGCTCTAATTTGATTGATCAAATGCAAAAACTTATCTGCATCCCCAAATCGACGCATCCGTCGTAGAACAGATGGACTGGTGTGTTGAAAAGACAAGTCAAAATAAGGCGCAACTTTCTCTGTTGCAATCATGGCTTGAAGCAGAGTCGGGCGCATCTCCGCTGGCTGGAGGTAAGAAAGTCGGACTCTTTCGACACCTGATAACCCTGCAATTTCTGGGAGAATTTTCTCCATAAGTTGTAGATCACTTAAATCTTTACCGTATGAAGTCGTATTTTCGCTGACTAAGAAAAGCTCCGTGACTCCATTATCAGCTAACCATTGCGCTTCTTTGATTATCTCCGTTGGCCTACGGGAAATAAATGAGCCTCGAAAATATGGAATAGCGCAGAATGAACATCTGCGATCACACCCTGATGCGATTTTTAGCGGTGCCCACGGCGCAGTTCCTAATCGTTTTCTTGAAAACTCTTCCACTTCTTTTGATGTTGCTCGCTCTGATGGAGCGATAGGCAGTAACGCTCTTCGATCTCGTGGAACATGAGCTGTATGTGATTGGCCACCAACTATCGCTTGAAGTCGGGCTGAAATATCTTGATAATCATCAAAGCCTAAAATTGCATCAGCTTCAGGAAGTGCTTGCGCTAACTCATTTCCATAGCGCTCAGCCATGCAACCAACTGCCACAACAGCTCGAGTAACTCCATGGCCCTTGAGAGAATTTGCTTCAAGGAGAGCATCAACAGAATCTTTCTTTGCAGACTCAATAAATCCGCATGTATTTACAAGTGCAACTTCCGCCGATTCAACATCCTCAACAAGAGTCCAACCGTCGGCTTCAAGTCGTCCTGCTAACTCTTCAGAATCAACTTCATTGCGCGCACAACCCAAAGTTACAACTGCAACAGTGCGCTTCATTTGCGCGATCTTACCGTGTTTAAGGGTTTTAGGAATCTAATCCGTAGGTTACGGTCACAACCTGCCCGGGTGTACCAATAGGTGGGACTGCTTTTCCATTAACTTTCAGATCAAGGGCCCCAGCATTACCTACCTTGAGGGTCAATTTGGAAGTTGATGAATAAATCTTTTCTTCACCCTGTGAAATTTGTCCATCAAAGAGAACTTGTCCCTGCTCATCACTCACCCGTAAATAGCTTCGTCCTCTCGATGCCGTGATGACTATGTCAACCTTAGTTCCATCAGAAACTATCTCTGTTTGCTCTTCTGGTGCAGGCGTTGTCGTTGTCGAAGTTGTAATCGGTGTCGGAATAG
>WLED01000066.1 GCA_009704445.1 Actinomycetota bacterium | reverse complement strand
GTGAACTATTTGAAGATGGTCGCATCATCGCTAAAAAGCGCAAAGCTGGTCGACCATCACTCAAAGAAGTTGCTGCACGAGATAGCCAAGGTGAGTTAATTGAACTGACTTTGATCTCTAAGCAACGTGATGAGAGTGCTGCTTAAGTTAAACTCTTTTTATGAACTCAGATTCTGTCAAAGCAGCAAAAGCACGCGCACTAGTGGCAACCCTACTGTTCCTTGAGGCTGGAGTTATTTTTGCTTTAGCTATGTGGTTAGTCGGGCTAACTATTTTTGCGGACTCTTTCGAAGTGTTGCCTCTTTTGGGCGTGCTTTTGTTTGCACTTCTTGGTTCGGGTGGATTAGCTATTTCAGCTGTTGGATATCGCAGAGGAAAGTACTTTGGACGATCACCTTCGGTGTTGGCTAATCTGATTGCACTTGGTGTTGTTAGCTACATGTTGCAAGCGCAGTTATGGTTTATTGCAACTGCATTGGCATTGCTTGCACTGACTACTTTGGTTGCAACTCTGCGGGCAATTCCAACAGATCTTTAAAGACAAGATTTATCTCGTTTGCAAACTCAATGAAATTACCAAGGAACTACTTGGTTGTCTTCCCAAAGGACGCCTGTTACATCTCCTGGATTAAACTCACGAAGAGCTAACCAATTTGCAGTTGCAGCACCTTGTTGAGCTGTTCTGGGTGCATCAGGGCCCCCCATGTCGGTTGCTGAATGATTAGGGCAAATCGCATCAACTAAAACTCCTCGTGAACCTAGGCCGGTCTCATGCGCCAGATTCCTCACAAAAGCGTTTACGCCAGCTTTACTAATTCGATACGGAGCAAGACCTCCAGCAGTCCCAGGTCCAGACATTCTTCCTAAGCATGCTGAATAGATAATGACTCGACCTTTCCTAGCATCAACCATTGCAGGCATTAATCCATTCACGAGAGTGAACACGGAATCTAGATTGATGGACATAACACGACGCCATTCATGATCATTTGTCTTTAATGTCTTTGACATTTTTTCACTCATCACGCCATGGGCAATCATCAAAATCTCAGGAGTTTGTTCATTTGCAATAATCTTCTCAGTAATTGCTCTTGTTGCTGTCATGTCTTCGAGATCAACCTGATAGGTCGTAAATTTCTGATTAGGAAAACTCTTAATTAATTCTTGTTGCGCAAGATTTAACCGAGTTGGATCTTTCGCAATCATGGCCAGATCAAAGCCAGCACTAGCTAGCGCCTTTGCGCTCTCAAAACCTAGGCCTCTGCTGGCACCGGTAACCACTGCTAATCCCATAGCCAAACTGTGCCGTATTTTGGAGCCAAATGACGCCTGAATGACTGTGGCCAATCTCCCTGGGGCCCACCAAATAAAATGTTTATGCATGTTGGCTACTGCCGATAGGCTTAGGCCCTAGTCAATGCAAAAGGAGCTTGCCAGTGTCGGCACAGGATTTTGGCGCAAATGATTGGCTCGTAGATGAAATGTACGAGCATTACTTGGCAGATCCTTCATCTGTCGACACTGCTTGGGTTGAGTACTTTAAAACGAATAAACCGGCTTCAACATCTACATCTGCTGCAGGGCTAAATTCTTCAGTGGGTAAGAGTGCAACACCAACACCGCCAATTCCAAAGTCTGCTCAACGTGCTCCACAACAAGCTGCGCAACAAATTGCAAACGCTGCTCCGCAAGTTTTGGCACCACAAGCACCGGTGGCTCAGGTTCCTCAACCAGTACCAACTCCTCAATCAACACAACCGATTGTGCGAGAAAATTCATTAACTCCTGCAACACCTGCAGATCCAATTGTTAAGCCTGTTCCGGTTTTGATTACGCCATCGGCATCTACGTTAGAACCAATTCGTGGAGTTAGCGCTCGCGTTGTGCAATCGATGGAAGGATCACTTTCTGTTCCAACAGCAACTTCAGTGCGCGCAGTTCCTGCAAAGTTAATGATTGATAATCGAATAGTTCTCAATAATCATTTAGCACGCGGTCGTGGTGGCAAAGTTTCATTTACACACATAATTGCCTACGCAATGATTAAGGCCGTTAGAGCAATGCCAGAGATGAATGCATTTTTTGGCGAGATAGATGGAAAACCTGCAATTGGTAAACCAGAACATATGAACCTAGGAATTGCGATAGATCTTGCAAAGCCAGATGGTTCACGTCAATTACTTGTTCCATCAGTAAAGGGCTGCGAAGAATTGGATTTTGGACAGTTCTGGAGCGCCTACGAAGCTGTAATTAAGAAAGCCCGCACTGGCGCACTCACTGTTGAAGATTTTGCTGGAACCACAATGTCTATTACGAATCCAGGAACTATTGGAACGGTCCACTCAGTTCCACGACTAGTTCAAGGACAAGGTTTGATTCTAGGTGTTGGCGCAATGGACTATCCCGCAGAGTTCCAAGGCGCAAGTGAAGAAACTCTTGCCAATATGGCAGTAAGTAAAGTCATCACACTAACAAGCACTTACGATCATAGAATTATTCAAGGCGCGCAGTCTGGTGATTTCTTGCGCCGCATGCATGAATATTTGTTAGGCGCAGAAGGTTTCTATGATGAAATTTTTGCTGCACTTCGAATTCCATATGAGCCAATTAGATGGTCTTCAGATTTTGCATTTACACGCGATGAAGAGATCAATAAAACAGCTCGCGTTCAGCAGCTTATTCAGGCATATCGAACATTTGGTCACTTAATCGCAGATGTTGACCCATTGGTTTACATGCAGCGATCACATCCAGATCTTGATGTTGTTACACATGGATTAACTCTGTGGGATTTAGATCGCGAGTTTGCAACAGGTGGCTTTGGTGGCAAGAAGTTCATGTCACTTCGTAAGATTCTTGGAATTCTTAGAGACGCATATTGCAGATCAGTTGGCGTTGAGTACATGTACATCCAAGAACCACAAGAGCGTCAGTGGATTCAAGAACGAGTTGAAGTTGGATATGCCAAGTTGCCACGTGAAGAGCAGTTGCGTGTTCTACGCAAGCTAAATAGCGCAGAAGCTTTTGAGTCTTTCCTTCACACTAAGTTTGTTGGGCAAAAACGTTTTTCTCTTGAAGGTGGAGAGTCAGTCATTCCTCTACTTGACGCAGTTATTTCAACTGCTGCCGAAAAAGGTTTAGATGAAGTCTGTATTGGCATGCCACACCGTGGGCGCCTGAACGTCTTAGCAAACGTAGCTGGTAAGTCGGCGGGTCAGATTTTCCAAGAGTTCCAAGGTCATTATGCAGAAAATGAAGTTCATGGTTCTGGTGACGTTAAGTATCACTTAGGGACTTCTGGTGTATTTACCGCCGAGTCCGGTGCTCAAACTAAAGTTTATTTGGCAGCCAATCCATCGCACTTAGAGGCAGTTAATCCTGTGCTTGAGGGAATCGTCCGTGCAAAACAAGATCGTTTAAATATTAAGAATGCATTTTCCATTTTGCCGGTACTTTTACATGGAGATGCATCATTTGCAGGACAAGGCGTAAATGCCGAAGTTCTTCAGATGTCAGGTTTGGGCGGATACCGCACAGGTGGAACAGTTCATATTGTTGTAAACAACCAAGTTGGTTTTACTACTGGGCCACAATCGTCGCGAACTTCGCAGTACTCGACAGATTTTGCAAAAATAATTCAGGCACCTGTATTCCACGTAAATGGCGATGACCCAGAAGCCTGTGTGCAGGTTGCTCGCTTAGCCTTTGAATATCGTCAGCAGTTTAATAAAGATGTCGTTGTCGACATGATTTGTTATCGCCGTCGTGGCCATAATGAAGGTGATGAACCAAGCTTTACTCAGCCATTGATGTACAAATTAGTAGATGCAAAGAGATCGACTCGTACTTTGTATACAGAAGCCTTGGTCGGTCGCGGTGACATCACACCTGAAGAGGCCGAAGAGATCGCACGTGACTATCAAGTTCAACTTGAATCTGTCTTTGCCTCACTCACAAATACCGATTTCAATTCAGATGCAAACTTTAAAGCACCTGTTCCACCAGCTGCAACAGCAATTGAGACAGCAATTTCAGAGAGCGTAGCTCGTGAGATTGCAGCAACTCAATCAGCAGTTCCTGAAGGATTCCATGTTCACCCTAAGTTAACACCGCAGCTAGCAAAGCGAGTTGAATCTCTTAATGATGCAACTATTGATTGGTCAACTGGCGAGATGCTCGCATTTGGGTCATTGCTTAAGGAAGGTCATCCAGTTCGACTCGCAGGTCAAGATTCGCGTCGTGGAACTTTCTCAAATCGTCACGCAGTAATTATTGACAAAGAAAATGGAAATGAATGGACTCCGCTTCGTTCTTTAATCAGCGATGAGAACCAATTCTTTGTAATTGATTCACTGCTTAGTGAATATGCAGCAATGGGTTTTGAATACGGTTACAGTCTTGAACGTCCAGAAGCCCTTGTTCTTTGGGAAGGCCAATTTGGAGATTTTGCAAATGGTGCTCAAACAGTTATCGATGAGTTTATTTCTTCAGCTTTACAAAAATGGGGCGAGCGTTCATCAGTAGTTTTACTTCTGCCACATGGTTATGAAGGACAAGGACCTGATCATTCATCTGCTCGTATCGAAAGATATTTACAGCTTTGCGCCGAGCAAAACATGACCGTTGCTCAACCTGCTAGCCCAGCAAATTACTTCCATTTGCTTCGTTGGCATGCAAAGAACCCAACTCGTCGCCCATTAATTGTCTTTACTCCTAAATCAATGCTTCGCCTAAAGGCTGCAGCATCATCTCTGAGTGATTTTACGAGCGGTTATTTCCAACCGGTCATAGGTGATCCAACAGTAAGCAATGCATCACGCGTTATTTTCTGTTCTGGAAAGATTTATCACGACTTGGTTGCAGAGCGAGCCAAGTTGGGAGAAAACTCAACAGCCATTGTTCGGGTAGAACTTCTCTATCCACTTCCAATTGATGAAATGGTTGCTGAAGCCAACAAGCATCCAAATGCGAATTTACTGTGGGTTCAAGACGAACCTGCAAATCAAGGTCCATGGTCACATATTGCGCTGCGAACTTCTGATGCACATGGTGGTCGTGGATTTGGATCTAGAACTCTTCGCCGTATTTCTCGCAGAGCTACTGCATCACCAGCAACTGGAAGTCACCATCTGCATGAGGATGAACAAAAAGCATTACTGCTAGAGGCTTTTACGCGTTAAGTTATTTCTTAATAGCAAAGATAACTTGTCCTACTAGCTCATCTTCATTAATCCAGCCCCACTGTCGAGAGTCAGTACTTTTCTCGTTATCGCCCTCTACCCAATACAAATGCTCTTTAACATCTTTAAGTCTTTTTATAAGGAAGATTCCTGGACGTTCTCGTTTTTCAATCACGTAAATTTTTCCAATGAGTCCAATGGTAGAATTTTTCTCAGGTGAATTTGTGAACCATCTGACAAATAACCACGCACCATCCTCATAGGTAGGCGCCATCGATGCCCCTGCCACCTTGACTGTGCCAAATCTGCTCATGAGCGGTAGTCTCTCACCTGAAGTTCAATTAAAGGAGACCGAAATGTTTGCACCAAAAACAACCGTGTACGCACACTGCGATCTTCCATGTGGTGTTTATGACCCAGCGCAGGCAAAAATTGAGGCG
>WLED01000065.1 GCA_009704445.1 Actinomycetota bacterium | reverse complement strand
ATTTTGCACAAAACCGTCAGCGATTTTTAGCTGAGCAGGGATACTCTTACAAAATTATTGATGCAGACGATGTTTTTCAAGGGAAGATTTAAATCTAACAGGATCAACTCTCCAATAATCATGATGTACACCATCGATTAATGTGACAGGGACTTGTTCACCGTACTTCTTTTCTAATTCTTTATCACCGTCTATGAATATCTCTGAGATTTCAAACCCCAGCTCATCTTTCAATTTTTGCAAAACATTCAGAGCTTCTTCGCAGAGGTGGCACTCTTTTCTACTGTAGATTGTTACAAGTTCCATTTCTCCTCCTATTTAACCTGAAAATCGACTTAGAAAACTGCCGGCTTTCACCGCTGACCTTAAACCATGGAGACAGCACTGATAGCGTTCGCACCATGCAATTGCTACGGATTAACACCTTCCGCTGGTCACTTGCCACAAAATTATTTGTTGCTTTCTCTCTTTTGTTATCAGGTTTAGGGGTACCAACTGCTGAAGCAATCAGCTTTCGTCAGATGCCTGCCACGAACTGGGTTCATGTTGTAGCTGGCGATAACGAGTCATCTTCATCCGTTCAAGGAAACATTCCGCAAGTTCCCACTAAAAATCTTGAAGCCGTTTCTAAGTTTGATGTTACGTACAATAATTTTCCTGAATGGGCAAAAAAAGAAGTCCAAGATTCCCTAGATATCTGGGCTGCTAATTTCAGATCTTCTGTAGCAATATCTGTCGATGCAACATGGGAGAGATCCAAGTCAGAAAATATTTTAGGAAGCGCGCGTGGAGGGAGTTATTTTTCTTCTTTTCCTGGTGCTCCTGATCCTGGTCTTTGGTATGTGTCGGCACTTGCAAATGCACTTTCTGGAAAAGATTTAGACAAAAACAACCCTGAAATTATCATTCAGGTTAACTCACAAGCGCCATGGAACTCTCGTGGTGATGGAACACCAACCCGAACTGAATATGATCTTAAGTCTGTTTTTTTGCACGAAGTTGGACATGGTCTTGGTTTTTCTTCAAATGATTCCTATGAACTCGTGTTTGGAGTTGGAACGTTATCTATGCCAACTCCATTTGATGCCTATCTTCAAACCGAAGATGGTAAACGTTTAGCAGATTTACCATCACCTTCTAAAGAATTAGGCACCGCACTTACTTCTTCCTTGGTTTGGTCAGGTGCCTTAGGAATTAAGGCAAATGGTGGGATAAAGCCCAAAATGTTTACGCCATCAACCTATGAACCGGGCTCTTCAATTTCACATTTAGATGAATCTACTTTTACAAATGCTGGCTTGGATTCAGTAATGACTCCAAGGCTCGACAGAGGTGAGATTTTTGTGGGACCCGGCCCATTGATGTTGGCGATGATGGAGGATCTACGAAACAAACCCCCTGCAGGTATAACAAATGACCTACCTTTAGCCCCTCGTAACGCAACTGCGCTCATTGGTGATGCATCAGCGCTCATAACTTTTGATGCTCCTGCCAATATACGAACATCACAAGTGAGTGAATATGTTGTTAAGAACAATAAGACTGGAGTAAAAAAGACAAGCGTTTCCAGTCCGGTCGTATTCTCCGGTTTGAAAAATGGAACTTCTTATACATTTTCAATTGTGGCAAAAAATGCATTGGGAGAATCTGTCCCGGCCATAACCAAGGCTGTCATTCCGCAATTAAGTTGGAAAAGCAGCATCTTTGATGACGGCTCAGATGGATCAAATCTAGCTAGCGCCATCTTTAATGGAAAGCCAGTAGTGGCATATAACGACAGTAGAACCGGAGATTTAAAGCTTGCAACATTTACTGGGAAAACATGGAAAAAAACAATTGTTGACGGTCAGGGAGGACTTGGCGGAAGAACAAATAATGAGTTGGCAGGTGCGATCAGTGTGTGCGTCAATGGCGTAGGACCTCAACAAACAATGCATATTTTCTATAGCGATGTCACAGAAAAAGACCTTCGTTATGCAACATATGATGGAAAGAATTTTACTTTTGAAGTTGTTGATGGTGACGGCGCATCAATAAACAAATATGAAGACCCTATTCGTGTCCGCACTGCAAGTGACGTAAGTGTTTCTAACGCCTGTGTCGCAACAGCTTCAGATATTCAGGTTTTTTATCGTGACCAGACTCAAGGAATTACATTAGGCGCGGTCAAATCAAAGGGTAGTAGTTGGCAGTATGAACTAGTTGATGGCGATCGAGCCACTGATGGACGAAGCACTGGGGATGTGAGTTTTCACATGAAGGCTGCATTGGTTGGAAAAACTACGTATCTTGTCTATGACTCCGTAACAGGTTTTGATGAAAGAAAAAATGTAACTGCAGGTTCAGTGCGCATGGCCAGTAGAACTGGAAGCAACCCGCTTGGTTGGGAGTACCGAGAATTAGATATCGCAACTGATAAATCATTTATTGCAGGATACGATGTAGCAATCGCAAATGTAGGTGGTAGCGCTTTAATAACATGGTTAGCTGGTCCATCAACGACACCGGGAATTGCTAGTGAAATTCGGTGGGTAAAACTTGATGCTCCAAAGAAAATATCAAAGATTACAAGCGGTAGCTTTGGTAGGCCAGGAGAGCATCTATCTACTGATGGCAAAACAATCATCTATAACTGTCAAGAGCGATTGTGCGCAATAAGCACAGATAAGAAAATTATCGGTCAAAGTTCAATTCGATTGGTCAGTAGTCCTCAACAATTAACACCAATCGATACTGTTTGGGTAAGTATCAACAAGAGTTTAAATCTACTTGCTGGAAAAAATGGGAAAGTAGTTCTACTTAAGCCGTAATTACTTAGCGTTGCGGCGCTGAATTCGTGTCTTTTTTAGAAGTTTCTTGTGCTTCTTCTTAGCCATGCGCTTGCGTCGCTTCTTTATTACGGAACCCATATGTCATGCTCTCTTTTCTATGTTTGCTCTAAACGTGTAGGACGTAAGATTACCGCGTATTTCGAACAAAAATCGAAACAATATCCCCACTTGATGTGACTACCAATGGTCCAAAATCTTTGGAATCAAGGCTTCCAATCAGCAATCTCTGACCTACTGGAGCACTATCTGCTCCTGATATATCCCCTTTTGAGTTAAACGTGATCAATAGGGCAGTTGGAACCTTTGGATTCCATGCAAGTGCTGGAATTGCTCCACTTGAAAGAAATAGAAGTTGCGTCGAACCGGTTGTTAAAGCTGGTCCAGTCCCTGCAAATCTAAACGTCCACGATGGGACGTATCGGGATGAAAACTTTGTAACTGCTACTTCACTTTTATTACCAACAACAACTTCGCCTCCTAGAAGCAGGGAGGGGGATGTGCTATTCCAAATTCGCTTCCCTTTGTTTACCGAACTACGAACTACCGAAGTAATCTTTAAAGACTTAGTGACTTTAACAATTACTCCATCGGTTAAACCCGCTAACCTCTTACCAGCAATAGTTTCACTGCTTGATCCAACAAGAGTAAATGTCTTGTCTGAATTTCGCGTAACTGATTCAATGGTTGTTGAAGCTGAACCAATTTGAAGTACTTTTGAAAATAGTCCTGAAGAGCTCATAAAGACAATAAATCCTGCATTTATTTTCTCATCTGCAACTGACCCAACTATGGCAATACCTGAATCATCTAAAGCTATTGAAGTTGGAAAAATCACGTTGTTCATAGGGGATGTATATGTTGCTACTAAAACTCCAGTTGAGCTCACTTTCCAAACAGTTAGCGCCTTTAAGTCACCAATAAATGAGGTTGGGGGCATGGCTGCGTTATCTGGATTAATTGCAGTTGGTGGAGCTGTGGTTGTGGTTGCAGGCAATGGTGTCACACCAGTAATCCAAACATCTCCTATAGAGTCAACGACTGCAGCGGTAGCAATAGAGGCCTGAGATTGATCTAACTGCAGTTTCCAGAGTTCGGTGCCAGTTGAATTAAGAGCTTTTGCGTAGGCTTTCGAATTTTGCGTACCAAATACAATAATATTTTTTCCAGAGACAACAACTCCACTAACTTCGGATGGTAACCCAATAGTTGTCAGAAGCTTTAAAGAGTTAACTGGAATTTTCTTTGGAACCGCTTGCGCATTGGGTTGAATGAATAGCAGTCCGATGACTGCTAGAACGATTAACTTTTTCATGCTAATTCCTGAGCGCGATCTCGAGCCGCCTTCATCGCCTTGCTAACTAATTGCTCCAATCCATCATTAGTAAATGATTCCAATGCAGCCGCTGTTGTTCCATTTGGGCTTGTCACATTTTTACGGAGAACGGCAGCAGTTTGGCCAGAGTGCTCAAGCATTGTTGCTGCACCGATAATTGTTTGAACAGTAAGTGCAGTGGCATCTTTTTCAGTCAGACCCAAATCCATTGCACCTAACACCATCGCCTCAACAAAGGCGAAGAAGTATGCAGGTCCTGAGCCGCTGGTTGCTGTCACTGCATCTTGAAGTGATTCTTCAACTTCGATTGTTTTTCCTGCGGCACCTAAAAAGCCTTCGACAAAATCTCGTTGCCCGGTAGTTACATTATGTGAAGTAGAAATCGCTGACATACCGTCTCCCAAAAGAATTGGTGAGTTTGGCATTACGCGGATAACTGGATTTGCTTGTCCAAGCGCATTACTTATAAATGAGATGCTTTTCCCGGCAGCAAAAGTAACTACTAGCGTCTCTGGATCGATATGCGCTTTTATCTCTTCAAGAACAGAGGCTAAATCTTGTGGTTTCACAACCAAGAGTAAGACCTGTGCTTTTTTGACATTGTCTGCTAGATCGCTTGATTTAATTGAGTATCTACCGGTTAATTCATTAACGCGATCCAGGCGCTTTTCAGAGATAGTAATTAAATCTGGATTTAATCCATAGGTTACTAATGCAGAGATAAGTGCCTCACCCATTACTCCTGCACCAATGAGTCCAACCGTTGGCTTCATATCCATGTAACAAGACTACCCGTTGAGCCTGTAGGCTCTGCGACTATGCCAGAAGTAAAGCCAGGATTTGCACGCGATTGGGTTGAATTCTTCGACCCAAATGATGCTGAGACAATCTTTAAATGTGACTTAACGTGGCTTACTTCCTACTGGACATGTATTTATGGCGATGGATGCCAAGGAGTTTTTAAGAATCAACCAAATTCAGGTTGTTGCACTGAAGGTGCAATGTATACAGATGAGGAAGATGAAGAGCGCACTCTAAAAGCAGCAGCTTATTTAACTCCTGAAATGTGGCAGTTTTATGACCAAGCTCGACCAAAGAAACCAGGCGGGGCACTGAGAATTTCTGAGAAAGACGAAGATGGCGATCGCAAAACTCGTCGTATTGAAGATGGATGTATTTTCCTAAATCGCAAAGGTTATGAAGCGGAAGGTTTCACTGGATCTTTTGGTTGCGTACTTCATCATGTTGCACAACGCGATGGAAAGCATTTTGCTGATACCAAACCTGATGTCTGTTGGCAGCTTCCACTACGCCGTAGTTTTGAAACTCGCGAATACGGTGAACGTGAATATTCTGTAACCGTTATTGGAGAGTATGAGCGTCTTGCATGGGGCGATGGCGGCGAAGATTTTGATTGGTACTGCACCAGCAATAGCGATGCTCACGTAGGTACTGAGCCTGTTTACATCTCAAACAAGTACGAACTTGAACTTCTTATGGGCAAAGATGCTTACAACGAACTATCTCGCCTATGCAATGCTCGAATGGAACATATTCGTGAGGCGTCGGCACGCTCACTTCCACTCTTTGTAATTCAGCATCCAGCTACATTGGCTGCCCAGAAGAAATAGTCAGCCCCGTGTCATAGGCTTATCGCTATGGCCAAGGTTGAAAAAGATCCATTTCGCTGCACCGAGTGCGGCTGGACATCGCAAAAATGGGTTGGTCGTTGTGGTGAATGCCAAGCATGGGGCGCAGTTGAAGAGATTGCTGCGCCAAAGAAACTTT
>WLED01000064.1 GCA_009704445.1 Actinomycetota bacterium | reverse complement strand
GAATTGGAATTCCATGTTCCTCGATTTGGTCAATGATTGTGCTTGCATATTTTTCATTGAATTCATTATTACTCCAATCAAATACCCCATGGGTTGGTGCATTAACCAACACGAACCAACCTTCAAGGTTTTCATCCTTGCTCATTAATGGATCTTTTGGTGCACAAATGTAAATCGTTGGCCTTTCAACGGGTTTTGCATCTTTAAAAATTGAATCAAACTCAGCATCGTAGTTTTTTGGGAATAAAACTGTGTGATGGTTCATTCCGTCATTGAGATCTTTTCGCATTCCTAGTAGCAATGAGAATCCAGCTACAGAAACATCTGCTTTCGATATGTTTTTACGTGCAATCTTCAGAAGTCGATTATCACCAGAAATGAGTTTGTTGTACACCAAGGACGCATCAGCATTGGCGATAACCACATCAGCATCAACGTTTTCTCCACTTTCTAAAACGATACCTTTTGCAACACCTTTGACTGTTTTTATCTGAGCAACTGGAGAATTTAGGTGAAAAACGACCCCTACATCTTGAGCTCTTTGATGAATCTGCTGGGCAAGATTTCCCAGTCCACCTCTGACATGCCAGGCACCAAAACTCTCTTCAACAAAAGCAATTGTGGACAAAACTGCAGGCGCCTTGCGAGGATCAGAGCCGCTATAGGTTGCATAACGATCCATGATGAAACGCAGGTGCTGATCCTTGAGAATTTCATCTGCGTGTTTGCGCAACGATTTCCACGGTGCAATTACAAATAGATCTCTAAAAAATGTTATGCGTTTGAGAAGTGAGAGCGGAGATTTTAGTTCGGATTCAATAAAGGGCCCGCGACTGACATCCCACATTGCCTCAGCACGACGCATTATGCGATCCCATTGCGTAGAGGCCTCTTGGCCAAAGCTGGTTGCAATTGCATCGAGAGTTTCTTTGCGTGAAAGATTTGCAAACTTAACACCGATACCATCTGCAAAACGGTAATCAAATGCTGGACTAACTGGATCAATAGGACAGACAAAGCCCATAGGTTTTCCAGTTTTTTGGAAAAAATCTTTATAAACAGCTGGCAGAGTTAAAAGCGATGGACCCGTATCAAATGCGACTCGTCCAATCCATTCTGTTCGGCATTTTCCGCCAACCTGATCACTGGCTTCATAGAGGGCAACTTCATGACCTCCGCGCGCAAGTCGAGCAGCTGCACTCATTCCACCCATGCCAGCGCCGATGACCACAATTTTCATACTGTGCGACCTTTCCAGGTGACGCTACTTCGGACTCTAAATGAATTAATTATCAAATAGATGAGCAACATTGCCGAAATCGGATGAAAGAAACTATCAACAATCTTGCCCTTAACTTTGATGGCGCTGAGCATGCGAGAAAAAACAATCAGCACATACCCAAGCCATCCATAGAAATTTCCCGCTAATGACATTAAAAATGGAGCAATGCCAGATAAAAACAGAAAAAGAATGACAAAGAATGCACCGAAGGGCCCACCGAATGCCTTGTTGAGTGATTTTCCATAACCAGATTTAATTGAACTCCATGATGTGTACATTCGGCACTCGGCAATCGATGCTCCATTAATGACACTGCCATGAAATCCATGTCGTATTAGCTCGCGAGCTAGAAAGACATCATCAATGACTGCGTTTTTTATTGCTGAGTACCCACCAATTTTTTCGATTGCTTCTCTGCGAACCACAAAGAACTGCCCATTTGCAATCGCCATTGAAGGCCGAGACGATCTCTCAGCAAATCTTAGATTTACTGTTGATAACCAGGACCATTGAAGTAATGGCTGAACCATGCGCTCACCTAGAGTCAGAGCTATTTGCCGAGGATACGGCGAGATGAAATCAAGAGAGGTTGATTTCAATGTAGCAATAGAGCGCATGATTGCATCAGGGGACAAGCGAACATCGGCATCTACTGAGACTATGAACTCTTCTTTTGACTGAGTAAACAACTGTTGAAGTGCCCACGTTTTGCCGATCCAACCTTGAGCTAAAGGCGCTCCCTTGATAACAGTAAACCGAGAGTTTCCGGTGGTGTATTGGATCAGTAAGTCAAAAGTTTGATCCACAGAGTTATCGTCCAAAAGATAGAAATGTAGCTTTCCAATTTGTTCTGACAGAGTTGAAATGAGATCTTTAACATTTTCTGCCTCATTTCGCAGTGGAACTATAACTCCAACACTTTGGCTAACACTGTCATCAGATAAAGGTGTGCTTGCTACAGAAGGGCTTCGAAGAAGTAAGAAATTAACAATTGTCATCGCAAGCAACACCGACGGCAGAATGTATAGCAGTGCGTTAAAGATTTACGGTCTTCCAATCCATCGATTGAAAAAGTAAGGCGCCAGGAGTATTCCTAGGATCAAACCCGAGAACATTGCTATCCCGGGACGGCCAAAGAAAAAGAGATTTCCTACAACACCAGAAAAAAGAGTCCAGAATAAAAGTATGTCAGCTGCAACCAAGGAGCCACTATTTTTGCGACGATCACGAGGGGTAAAAAAGTGGAGCATAGACATCAGAGCCATTCCGGAGAGTAACCATCCAAATGTATTTGAAAGCGGTATCTCTGGCTGAAATGGAACATGCGCACCATCTACCTGCCAAGTCCATCGACCAGCAGTAACCATGAGTGGATCTAAAAACAAATCCCACGCGCACATGAGAGCTGCTCCATATAAAAAGACCCAAGATTTGCGATCCTACGGGCAGCAACTAAACAAGGATGGGCAATCATCAACCATGCAAAGGGCACAACTAAAGGAACTTCTAGAACTTTGGGTCCTAAAGTATCTGAATAAACATAGTCTCCAAATGGCCATCCAGTAGTTACTCCAAGTTGTTCTATCAAAAATCCAAATAAAACTGCAATAACAAAAAGAGTGAATGCATATCGAGGGCCATAGACAGCGAAACCATGTAAGAACATGGAAATTGCCGCCGTGTAGACAGAAGTAATTGTGATGAAATCCAAAACCGCTCCATCAACAAGTGGATACAAAATCTGCATCACAATTGTTAACCCTAAGAATGCAAAAACCAATAGAGTCAAAAATGGTGAAGTACTGTGGCGCACTGTTCTTCGCGGAATAAACTGGCGCATGGACATAGGCATAATTCTGCCCTATAAATGCTGCCCTACTTAATTAAACCCCGCTTATCCAGCAGTGCAAATCTGGCAAAAAGCTCCTCTGAATACCATTTATAGCGAGCGGTGTCAGCGATTGCCTTTTGATGGGCTTGTCCACGGTATGCGAAATCGCGTACTGCAGATGCAGATTCCCATAGAGAAAAAGTTCCTTGCAAACCAATAGGGGCCTCACCAATTCCAATAGCGTTGATTAAACCATCTGCTGATTTTAGTGAAATTGTTACTGGTGGTACGGAGCGCCAAAATCGAAAATTCTGATGCCATTTAATTCGAGCTCGGGTAATTGCGACAACTGGACCGCTCCATGTTTGTGGATTTTCTGATGCACGTGCATCAATAGATCCATGGCCAGATATACCTATCAACCTCGTAAAGGGATCTTTTCTCGCCCATTTTCCATGCGAAGAGATGGGAGAAAGCACTGCGCGAAACTCATTAACGCTATTTCTTCGCCACAGAGAAATCAAGGCAGATGAATCAAACGCTTCAATGTCATTTACAACAGCAATCAAACCCCAACTCAGCGGATCGGCATCTCGAGGTGTGAAGGTTTCACCTTTACCTACTCCAAGAGATTTATGGAAACCAACATTTTTATTCCAAAAAAGAAATACCCGGTTAATTGCCATCGACAAAAGCGCAAATGGAATTCTTGAGGGTTTAATTCTCCAAAAATATGCAACAACCATTAAGGTCCCACAAACATTTCTCTCGCCCCGGTGCATGCAACTAATTCTGCAAAAGAAGTTGGATAGACAGCATGGGGATGCCCGGCAGCGGCCCAAACAACGTCATAATCATTGAGTGCTAGATCAATAAGAATAGTTGCGGGGGAGATCCAACCAATGGGAGCAACGCCGCCGATTGAAAACCCAGATTTTTCCTTCACATAATCAGCATCGACCCGATCTAACTTTTCTATTTCTAAAGTTCGTGCCACTAATTCTGTATCAACTCTGTGACGTCCGCTTGTAATAATCAACAAAGGCGAGCCATCCATTAACTTGAAAATTAGGGATGAAGCAATTTGACCAACTTCAATTCCCAATGCGGTTGCTGCTTCTTGCGCAGTTCTTGCACTTTCTGAAAGAACATGAACCTGCCCTTTTATTCCACTATCGGCTAATGCGGAAACAACGCGCTTGACAGCAGCTTTTTCCAGTACGCCTTCCATGCATTAACTTTAACAACTTATGTTTGTACTTCCCATGCCATTAAGGAGCAAGAATCCATGTTTCTATCAGAGTGAAGATCGATATCGAAAAGAGTAGAACTGCAAAAGTGAAACGCAAAATCACAGGCTTGATGTCCTTGCTTTTAATTGAGGACAAGCGGGCGACAACGACAGCAGCTACTGCCATCGAGATTGGGACCTTCCAATTCACTGCTCCCCAGCCTTGATAGTGTCCGAAAAAGGCTGTCAATGAGTTAAGAAAGATGATAGCCAATGATGTGCCTGCTGCTTTGGCATGGGAGTTTTTAAAGAATAGAACAAGTATTGGTATGGCTAAGAAGCCTCCACCTATTCCAAAGAAACCTGTCACCAAACCGATAGTCAGTGAAATCAATACAAGCCAAATTATGGGAACTTTCTTCTCTGTTCCAGAAACAGGCTTAATTAACATGGACGCTCCAGCTAACAACATCACCAATGAAAAGCCTGTCGTAATGAAGTTATCGGAGAGTCTGTAAGCGATGAGCGAGCTAGCAATATTTGTAACTAGACCAAGGCCCCAAATGGTGAGAGCTTCCTTAACCAGTACATCCTTTGCTTTGAGCTTTGGGATTACCCCTGATCCTGCGGCCAACAAAACCACAGCCAAAGCGGCAGTCGTTGCAGATTGTGGAGTGAAGTCAAAGAAATACAAAAGTATTGGAACTGTAAGCATTGCGCCACCGGCACCGACAAATCCAAGAATCCCGCCGATGAAGCAGCCAGCTATCAGGCCGGCAAGAATCTCCATGAAGTAATGATGTATGCAAAAGGCCCGTCAGTAATAAACCGACGGGCCTTTTGGCGTGAATTTCTGGTTACAAATTATAGGTTAAAGAATGCACCTGTAATTGATGGACCGAAATCTGTTCCTGTTGAAACTAGAGCAAAGATAATCAGTGCAGCACCGGCTAGGGAAAGATCTTTGAAGAAACCGATTGATTCATTTTGCTTGGCAGTTGGATCAGTTTCTTTCCAGAATGCGTGCATCAAGAATGCTGTTGGGATTAGGAATAACGCGATAAGTAGTGCGCCCAGATCTGCATAAACTCCGAATGCGATATAAAGACCGCCGATAAGGATCATGAGGCCCGATAGAAGTACGCTGAACTTTGCTGCAGGAACTTTTTTGTACTGTGCATATCCAGTCATTGCTTCTAGCTTGGTTAGGTGCGAGATTCCTGAGCTGATAAAGATCAGCGCGAAAAGTACGCGGGCGATAACGAGAACGATGTCCATAAAACTCCTTAAGTCGATGTATTACTCCTATAGTAATTGAAGTTTCAACTATTATTTCCACCTGACACCCCTTGAGGGCTTGCTATTTGTCAGGGGTAAGGGCTATTTTTCGAACATCTGTTCGAATATCCACAGCCTTGAAAGGTCTACCCAGAAATGTCAGCCACACAGGTTAACCCAGCCCTCGACGTCACTATTGATGGTGCAACAACACCCATTGAATTTACTTTCAAGGGTAAGCGATTTCGCATACATGCAGTGCTTTCTAGATGGTGCGAAGCCGGCGGATGGTGGAATCGCATTAGTGATGGCAAGTACCGACCAGATGATCAAGCCCGTGCACTTTGGCGGGTAGAGGCTGCACCTATTGGTTCACTAACAACGTTTGAACTCGAGCGCGATGAGCTAACGGGTCAGTGGATTATCCGTAACGTATGAGCTTTATTCACCTTAATGTTGCTAGTGCTTACTCATTAAAGTACGGGACAACTCAACCCCATGATCTAGTCCAACGCGCAGCTGAGTTTGAAATGCCGGCGCTTGCCTTAACTGATCGCGATGGTTTGGCCGG
>WLED01000063.1 GCA_009704445.1 Actinomycetota bacterium | reverse complement strand
TGCTCCATAGTGGAAACTGAGGCACGGTCATTTTGAAGTGAGTGAGTCTTTGGATTCTTCAAATATTGACGAACGAGAGAGTCAACACCGCGATCTAGAGTTGCAGAAAAGAGAAGTCGCTGACCATCAAGTTTTGCCTGATCAAGAATCTCTTTTACAACGGGCAAGAATCCCATATCTGCCATCTGATCTGCTTCATCAAGAACTGTAATCTGAAGGTGATCTAACTGAACTTCACCTTTGTTAAGGAGATCAATTAAACGGCCAGGTGTTGCAACCAGGATTGCAGTTCCGCGACGCATTGCAGTTATCTGCTTTGCATAAGACATTCCACCGGCAACAACAACTGATTCGTGGCCAATTGAGCGAGCCAAAGGCATTAAGACTTCATCGATTTGCTGGGCAAGTTCACGGGTTGGCGTTAATACAAGAGCCAAAGGCTTATGAGGTTTTGCAGTTTTGCCATTTAGGTTATTGAGAAGAGCCAAACCGAAGGCAAGAGTTTTTCCTGAACCGGTTTGTCCTCGACCTAAAATGTCATGACCAGCAAGTGCGTCAGGAAGTGTTGCAATCTGAATTGGGAAAGGGTGCAAGATTCCTTGTTTGCTCAGTGCATTAACAAGGGGAGCAGCAATGCCAAGCTCGGCAAATGTAGTTGTAATTTCTGTAAGTGGAGTGGCATCTACAAGATTTGCATCAGCTAAGTTAGCTGAAATGTAATTATCATCTGCGCCAAAATCTACAGCTGCATTTGAATGAGTTTTATTGTGTTTTTTGAAATCATCACGGGCATATGCTGGTGAGTCATTGCGGCGATCACGAACTGGACGCTCTGCTCGAAAGTTTGCAGCGCGCGTATCTGGTGCTTCGCTGCGCTTTTTAGGACGCGTTGGATCAAACTTTTCATACTTGCGAGGCTCAAAATTTGGACGGCCATCATTTGTGCGTGCAATTTTTGCTTTAACGGCGTCACGACGATTAGTTGGACGTGTGTCAGAAGCACCACGTGTAGATGATCCATGTGCAGAAGCCCCACGTGTGTTTGTTCCACGAGCATCTTCGCGTTTAAATGCTGGTCGCTCTGCTTTCTTATAAGTTTTCTTAAACTCTGGTTTATCTGATGTACGAGCAATAGGTCTTTCCGAACGCTCTGTACGGTTAGTAGTGCTAACGCGCTCCGTACGATCTGTGCGGCCTACACGTGGCGCAGATTCGCGAGCATCGCGTTCTTTTACAAACTTCTTTGCACGAGAGTCTGGTCTCTGCGAACGCTCTATACGAGCTTTGCGCTCTTCGGGAGCCTCTGTTGGTCTTGGCTTTGATGCAGTTTGTTTTTGATAACGCTCTGCACGAAGTTTTGAACGATCTGAAAGGCGCGCCTCTTTTTTAGAAACTGTAGAGGCATCAACATCTGAGTAACGGCGAGTAGCTGGCTTTGCACTTGTTGATCTGGCAGTGCTTGAAGCATGCGTTGACTTTGCTCCAACAACTGCACCTTTACGTGCAGCTTTTTGTGCAGAGGTATGGCGTGCTTTTGGTCCGACAGATTTAAACTGCGCAGCTTTCTTTGCGCGCTTAGGTTTTCCAACTGAGGCTGCGCGACGGGCTTTTCCGGGCGCGGCAATACGTGGTTGTAGAGACATGAAAATAAACACCAATCGAGACGACAAGCGCGTCTCGGGTATGGATCGCGCTAATGGCGTCCAGGGCGAAGATAAGACTCGCATGTAGTGCTGCATGTTGCAGCACTTGGGGGAAGTGCATTGATGCGATTGCACCAATAACTTAATTCTACCGTAGGTTATTGAATTGAAAAACCAACAGGCAATTCAAGACGGTTTGTGGCCAAAAGAGCCTTATTTGTAAGAATATTCCGCGTGGAATCATCGGCGACAATTACACCGCCATTCAAAATAACTGCTCTTTCGCATAGTTCATTTGCATAGGGAAGATCGTGAGTAACCATAACCATAGTGATATCAAGTGATCGCAAGATTTCTGCCAACTCACGTCGGCTAGCTGGGTCTAGATTTGATGAAGGTTCATCAAGAACAAGAATCTCTGGCTTCATAGCAAGCACTGTTGCAACTGCAACACGTCTACGTTGTCCAAAAGAGAGGTGATGCGGTGGACGGTCAATGAATTCAACCATTCCAACTAAATCAAGGGCTTCTTTTACAAGTGCGTCTAACTCCGTTCCTCTTTTACCCATGTTGTAGGGGCCAAAGGCAATATCTTCACCGACCGTTGGCATAAACAACTGATCATCGGGATCTTGAAAAACAATTCCTACCTTTGACCTAATTCGCTTGAGCGATTCTTTATTTTTAGCATCAACTAATTCACCGGCTATACGAACCGAACCTTGCGCAGTTGGGTGAATGCCATTCATGTGCATAACCAACGTTGTTTTTCCAGCACCATTTGGACCTAAGAGTGCTACGCGCTCACCTTTGTTAATTGAGAGATTAACTCCAAACAAAGCTTGATTGCCATCTGGATATGCAAAAGCTAACTCTTTGATTTCTAAACTCGGTGTACTCATTATCAATTTCCAATCAAAGTGGTTGCCAAGAGAATTACAACTGCGACAAAGGGGTACGTCAGAACCATAAACCATGACGATGCTTTAGATTTTTCAACTTCATCATGTGGCAAGACTCCTTCGTATCCGCGGGAAAGCATTGATAAATGCACGCGCTCTCCACGTTCGTATGAGCGAATAAAAAGTGCCCCGGCAGCAGTTGCTAAGACGCGCCAATGCTTGAGTCCTGTTGCTTCAAAGCCACGTGAGTCACGAGCAACTTTCATTCGCTCCATCTCATCATTGACCACGTTGACATAGCGCAACATAAAAGATGCGATCTGAACCATCAGTGCTGGCAGTCGCAACCGTTCTAAACCACGAAGAATCTCTCGGGCAGTTGTGCTTGTTGAAAGAATTATTGCTGTCAGCACGCCAAGTGTGCCCTTTACAACAATTCCGGCACCTGCGATTAAACCTTCACGGTACAAATTAAATGGACCAGCAACAAACCTTTCGCCAGAACCAAAAAAAGGCATCAAAATAGCAAAGAAAATAAATGGAATTTCTATAAGTGCGCGCTTAAACAGTAAGGTAAAGGGAATTTTTGCAATCGCGGCAACTACTAGAACCCAAATGAAATAACCGATAAAAGCTTGCCAATTTGTAATTGGAGTCGAGACTGCAACAAGAATAAAAGCTATTGCAGCAACAACTTTAAGGTAGGAGGCAGTTTCATGGACGATCGAGTGGCGATGAAGATAAAGCCTTTCACCCACATCATGTCCATGATGATGAGTTTGAACCTGCGTATTAACGCTTCGTCTTTTCTGGCTTTCGGGCAATGATCTTAAAAAAGACTCCGGCAATAACTGCCGTCCCGATCACGCCAATTACTCCGGCAACACCGACAGAGGCTCGCTCATTTTCAATTCCTTTAACACCGTAATCAGCTAAGACTCCATCGGCATATGTGTGGTCTTTAGCTGTTTCAATAAATCCGATATCTCCGGCAACTTTTTCAAGCCCATCAGGAGATGAAGAAGCGTAAAAAGAGACGACTCCAGCAAGAAACAGGGAGACTATAAATCCCCCGATATAAAACTTGCGATTCTTAGACATTCTTAATCTCCAATACTTTCTGATTGTTTTTCCAACCAAAAACCAAGTCACTTCGACTTGCAAGTACGGCCGTAACAGTTAAACCTGTAATGATTGCCTCTCCAATTCCGATCAAAACATGGATTCCAATCATTGAAGTGAAAACTGCTGAATCAGAAAATGTTCCAGTTGCTCCGATTACATATTGAATCCAAAATCCAAATGCAGCGGCAGGAACAGAGATAGCCGCTGCTATAGATGCAGCAATTGCAACCGATGATTTATTCTTCGGTAAAATCTTTTTTATCAACAAGAAAACTGCGTATCCAACCCATACTGAAATAATTGACATATTAAAAACACTGAGTCCAAGGGCTGTAAGGCCACCATCTGCAAATAAAAATGCCTGCATGAGGAGAACTACCGTTAAAGCTAACGTTGCAGCCCAGGGGCCAACTAAAACGGCGGCGAGCGCGGCACCAATTAAGTGACCACTGGTTCCAGCAACAACTGGGAAGTTGAGCATTTGAACTGCAAAAATAAATACAGCTGTTAGTCCAGCTAGTGGCGCGGTCTTATCGTCTAGTTGGGTTCGTGCTCCCTTAAGAGCTGCACCAACACCAATTGCTGAGAGGCCAACAAATGCAGCGGATGTTGGTACGTCTATAAAGCCATCAGGAATATGCATGGGTAAATGTTAATGCAAACGATTCGCATCTGCATCTTTGTGGCAATAAAGGCGCCGTAAGGGCAACTCGCGGTAAGAAGCCCGCATATCCTTCCTAAAATTGCCCTTGGCACGGGGGAAATTCTCACTCACCCTTAACATTGTGCGTATAAGGTCACATGCATGAGCGAAGACGAAGGTATGGACGAGCTCATCTCCGAAGAGATGCTTTGGGATCGAATCCCAGAGGTTGAAGGCGAAGAACGCGCGAGTACATTCTATGAATTAAGCGCTCGAATTTTTGCGCGTGGTCAATACGACGAGGCGCTCGCACTTGCAGAAACAGCGCGCGATATCTATTCACAACTTGGCGTCACATCAGCATCAGAAGGATTGGCACAAGCGTATTCAGCAATTGGTTACAACTTAAATCAACTCAAGCGTATTGACGAAGCAGCAACTGCAATGAGTAAAGCTGTAGAGATTTTAAGAGAGAACAAGTCACCGATTGCATTAGAACTTGCATGCACTTTAGGTGAATGGTGGTACACATCAAAGCAGTACGAAAAAGTTGTATTAACAATGAATGAATGCGCACAAGAGCATTTAGTCGATAGTAACGAAATTGGTGCGGCAAATGATCTACACCTTATTGGGTGCGCCGAACGTGAGTTAAAGAACTACGAAAAAGCTATTGAAGCATTTAAAGAGGCCCGTGCATTATTTAAGCGAAACAAAGAAATCATTCATGTGGCACGGTGTGATCAAAAAATTGCATCCTGCCTCATTGAACTTGGCGAAGGCGAACTTGCACTCGAAACAGCGCAAAAGGCTGTGGATGTTTTTGAGACCGGACATGATCATCGCCGCGAAGTTTTTGCGCTCTTTGAATATGGCAAAGCCCAGATTTTGCTTGAAAAATTCGATGATGGTTTAGCAACTTTGGAAAACGTTCTAGCTATTGTCAGTGAAGATGAACCTAAAGACTTTGAATTCATTTTAGATATCGAAACACGAATCTCAAAAATCATGAGAATGCAAGGTCGAAACGATGAGGCCAATGAGATTGAGCGCCGATTGAAATCTGTTAAAGAGGCCCTTGAAGAATCACCAGAAGAATCGTTTGGAACAGATCTAAAAAGCTAACGCGGTAAGTGTTGCAACGCCCAGTGATACATAGCAATGGCGCCGGCGGCAGATGCATTCATCGATCTAGTTGACCCGTATTGATTAATTTCATATAAATCTTTACAGATTGCAATCGCTTCATCAGACATTCCAGCACCTTCTTGACCAAAAAGCATTACACAGCTTTCTGGTAACTGTGCTGATTCAAGTTGTTTCGAGCCAGGAACATTGTCTATTCCAATAATTGGAATCTCACGCTCTTTGCAGTGCTCCGAAAAATCGGCCACAGATGGATGATGAATCACAGTTAAATAGCGATCAGTAACCATTGCTCCGCGTTTGTTCCAGTCACGCTTTCCAACTATATGAACAGCGCTGACATTAAAAGCATTAGCTGTGCGAACTACTGATCCAATATTTAAATCATGCTGCCAATTTTCGATCGCAATCTCTAACTTGTGTCGCTTTGTGTTCAAATCTGCGACGATCGCTTCAACACTCCAGTACCTGTATTTATCTAAAACGTTACGACGATCACCATTAAGTAATAACTCAGGATCAAACTGGTCACCTTTGGGCCAAGGCTTCTCATGTGGACCAACACCGACAACAGGAAAAAACTCTCCTGGACCAATATTGGCTGGGGTGGTTGGAGAAGACATGTGAGCACTCTAAACTGAACTCATGAGCGTAATCAACACAGTCGTATACATCATCCATCTTCTCTCTGTGCTGGGGATTCTTGTTCTTCTACTTCTAGAAACAAAAAAGAGCCCACGACGACTAAATCC
>WLED01000062.1 GCA_009704445.1 Actinomycetota bacterium | reverse complement strand
CGGTCTCGGTAATTCCACGGATCTCGTCTCGAAGTGTGGAATCACAATCACTGTCGAAACCGATCTCCAGCACAAGGTCCCCCTTGGCTAATCCCATCCGTGTTGGCACTGGATAAGTCCACACAATCGGCCCCTTAAGCGCAAGAGGTAATTTGGCCCAATTTTCGACCCGTTCAATTTCCACTTACAGCCCATACACGCGAGAATAGGCACATGAGCGAAAACTTCGAGGCGCCAGATTTAAACATCGATCAACTAGTCGATACCGATCCCTCTGAGTCCGCCGAGTGGCGTGCATCCTTTGACGCAGCGTTAAAGGCCGCAGGGCCAGTACGTGCGCGTTACTTAATGCTCAATCTTTTGCAACATGCACGAGAACAAAATGTAGGAATTTCTGCCCTTCGTACCTCTGATTACATCAACACCATTTCTCCAGAACATGAAGCTCCTTTCCCAGGAGATGAAGATTTAGAGCGCAAGATTCGCCGAATTAATCGTTGGAACGCAGCAATGTTGGTGCACAGAGCCCAACGCCCAGGTGTTGGTGTTGGTGGACATATTTCTACATATGCATCATCGGCTGCGTTATATGAAGTCGGTTTTAACCACTTTTTCCGCGGACAAGATCACGCCGGTGGCGGAGATCAAATTTTCTTCCAAGGTCATGCAAGTCCTGGAATGTATGCACGAGCATTTCTAGAAGGACGATTAACTGAAAACCAATTAGATGGTTTCCGCCAAGAACTTTCACATCCTGGTGGTGGGCTCTCCTCATATCCTCACCCACGATTAATGCCAGAGTTTTGGCAGTTCCCGACAGTGTCGATGGGAATTGGACCGCTGAATGCAATTTATCAAGCTCGCTATAACCGATATCTACATAACCGTGGAATCAAAGATACTAGCGATCAAAATGTTTGGGCATTTCTTGGTGACGGTGAAGTAGATGAAGTAGATACTTTGGGAGCGATAGGACTTGCTACTAGAGAGAAGTTAGATAACTTAACTTTTGTTGTTAACTGTAATTTGCAGCGCCTTGATGGACCTGTACGAGGTAATGGAAAAATCATTCAAGAGCTAGAAGCGATTTTTGGTGGCGCTGGTTGGAACGTTATTAAAGTGGTGTGGGGTCGAGGTTGGGATCCGCTCCTTGCAAAAGATCGTGAAGGCGCTCTTGTAAAAATTATGAATGAGACTCTTGATGGTGATTACCAAACATTCAAGGCCGAATCAGGCAAATATGTTCGCGAGCATTTCTTCGGACAAGATCCACGTACTGCAGCATTGGTTGCAGATTGGAGCGATGATCAGATCTGGAACCTCAAGCGAGGTGGCCATGATTACCAGAAACTTTATGCCGCCTACACAGCTGCAACACAAAAGAATGGTCGTCCAACAGTGATTTTGGCAAAGACCGTTAAAGGTTGGACGCTTGGCTCTCACTTTGAAGGTCGTAACTCAACGCACCAGATGAAGAAGATGACTTTAGAAGATATTCAAATGTTTAGAGATACCTTGCATCTAGATATTCCAGATTCAAAGCTAGACAAGTATTTGCCGCCTTATTACTTGCCTGCACCTGATTCACCCGAGGCTAAATATGTTGCCGAACGTAGAGCAGAACTGGGTGGATCAATTCCGCGTCGTCGATCAAAATCTCGTCCTTTGACTCTTCCAAATGACAGTGTTTATGAATCAGCAAAACGTGGCTCTGGACAACAAGAGATTGCAACAACAATGGCTTTTGTTCGTATGTTGAAGGATCTAGTTAAGGATCCAGGTTTAGGTTCTCGAATTGTTCCGATTATTCCTGATGAGGCACGCACATTTGGTTTGGATTCACTATTTCCTACGCTAAAGATCTATTCACCTCACGGACAAAAATACACAGCAGTAGATCGTGAATTGATTCTCTCCTATAAGGAATCTACTTCTGGCGTCATCTTGCATGAAGGAATTAATGAGGCTGGCTCTGTTGCATCATTTACCGCAGTTGGATCTTCGTATTCAACTCATGATGAGCCAATGATTCCTATGTACATTTTCTATTCAATGTTTGGCTTCCAGCGAACTGGAGATGGTTTCTGGGCAGCTGCAGACCAACTTGTGCGTGGTTTTGTCATTGGCGCAACAGCAGGTCGAACAACACTTAATGGTGAAGGTTTACAACACGAGGATGGTCATTCACTTCTACTTGCAGCTACAAATCCTGCAGTCGTTGCATACGATCCAGCATATGCATTTGAGCTAGGACATATCGTTAAAGATGGACTCCGCAGAATGTATGGCGAGAATAGTGAAAACATTTTCTACTACTTAACTGTTTATAACGAGCCTTATGTTCAGCCGGCCGAGCCTGAGAATTTAGATGTTGCCGGTCTACTCAAGGGAATCTACTTATACTCACCTGCTAAGAAATCTCGCAAAAAGAGTGCACAGATTTTGGCCTCAGGAGTTGGAGTTAATTGGGCCCTTAAGGCACAACAACTTCTAAACGATGATTGGGGCGTAAAGGCCTCTGTTTGGTCTGTTACATCATGGAATGAACTTCGCCGCGATGGCCTAGAAACGGATCGACATAATCTGTTAAACCCTAATGACCAACGACAAGCGTATGTAACAACAAAATTAGCAGACGCAAAAGGGCCAGTAGTTGCAGTTAGTGACTACATGCGCGCTGTTCAAGATCAAATCCAACCGTGGGTAGAGCAACCTTTCTATTCATTGGGAACAGATGGTTTTGGTTTATCAGATACACGAGGTGCGTTGCGTCGTCACTTTAAAGTTGATGCGGAATCAATTGCAGTAGCTGTTTTACAACAACTTGTTGAGTCTGGAAAGATCAAAAAGAGTGTTCTTAAAAAGGCTATGGCTAAATATAAGATTCATGATGTAACGGCTGCAGATGCAGGTAATACAGAAGGCTCTGGTTGATTCTTTAAGTTAAAAGATGGAGCTAGCAAGTTCTTTGCGTGCAGAAATTAACCGTGGATCACTTTGATCTACTAATGCAAATAAATTGAGCAAGTGGGTTTTGACTTTGTTTTTTTCATCACCTCGTGTTGCCTTCACTAAATTCAACAATCTAGAAAAGGCTGCCTCGACGCCACCATTTACAATCTCAACATCTGCTGCTTTTAGTTGAAGCTCAATATCTTGTGGAGATTTCGCTGAATCCTCAATAACCTTGTTGAGATCAAGTCCTTCTGTTCTAATCAGAAGTTGAGTCTGAGCTAACCCAAGTTTTGCTAAGTTTTCATTTGGTTTTCTAGATAACCATTTTTTGTACGCCGCCTCTGCTTTTGCAAATTCGCCAGATTTCAAAGCATTCATTGCTTCTTCCTCTTCGGGTTCCATCTGTTCTACCGGTGCTTCACCGACTCCTTGCTGTGCCGAAAGTGTCAAGACTTTATCAATGACGAGGCGAAGCTGTGCCTCTGGATAAGACTGTTCAAACAAAGGCACCATCTGCTCTGCAATTATTGCCACTGCATATGGGACATTCTTAGTTTGAAACGCTTGAGCGATCTCTGGATCTGTATCTATGTTTACCCGAGCAAGACTCCATTGCCCCTGATACTCATTCATGAGTTTCCCAAGTGTTGTAACCATTTCTTGTGACTCAGCACTTCTTGGAGACCACATTAAAACAATGACAGGTCTTACCAACGATAAGGGGAGAATATTTGAGTTTAAGTTTTCAACAGTTACTTCTAGACCCGGCATGGGCAGATCTGGATCGGCCTTTGGCTTAGTCAATGAACTTAAATCAAAGGCCTGCCCAAAATTAGGTGGCAAACTCATGGAACAATCCTATCGATCAGGGTATTTAACCTGCAAACATCATCCTTAACCACCAAAGTAACGCTCGCACACTTTAGAATAAGAACATGGATACTTCGAAGAAAATCAAGAAAGCTGCATCAGCGGTTTCACCACCAAAAAGAAAAGTAAGTAATCTTGGAGTGTCCGGACTACCAATCAACAAAACTCAGCCGTTTTACTTTGGTTTTGTTGCAACTTTGGGTGTTTTAACTGCAATAGTTTTGCTGCGAGCGTTAGAGAGTGTTAGTCAAATATTTGTTTTGATTCTAGTCTCACTTTTCTTAGCTATGGGATTAAATCCAGCAGTTGAGGCTTTGCGCAAGCGCAATCTTTCCAGAGGTTCTGCAGTGGCAGTAATTTTCTCTTCCGTTATTTTATTTGTAGTCTTTTTTGCCTTTGTTGTTGTTCCTCCGGTGGTAAGCCAAGGAACAAATCTGATTCAGAACGCTCCAGAATTACTTGATAATTTGATGAAAAACAGCACGATTAATGGTTTGAATGATCAGTTTGGAATAATTGACACATTACAGTCCAGACTAAACTCTGTGACATCTGATGGGACTCTACTAATCTCAACTTTTGGTGGGGTAATCGGTGTTGGTCAATCAATCCTTTCAGGATTTTTCACCGCACTTACTATTTTGGTTCTGACACTTTATTTCATCACATCACTACCCCAAGCTATCTCTTTAGGACTCTCACTCGTTCCTGCATCACGCAGAGATAGGGTTGGCAAACTTACTAATGCTGTTGTTGAGCGAGTTGGAATTTTCGTTGGAAGTCAGATTCTTATCGCTGCAATGGCCGGAGTTTTTGTAGTTCTCCTATCAACAGTCTTATCTTTGCCTTCACCAATTGCAATCGGAATGATCGTTTTTGTTGTTGCGCTCATTCCACTTATTGGTCACTTTATTGGCGCAGGCGTTGTTACTTTAATTGCGTTGACTCAATCTCCATTGATCGGCCTTGTGGCCTTTGTTACCTATGTTCTCTACGTTCAAATTGAAAACTACATTGTTACTCCAAGAATTATGAAAAGGACATTGTCCGTGCCTGGCGCCGTTACAATTATTTCGGCCTTGATTGGCTCCTCTTTATTGGGCTTAGTTGGTGGACTACTTGCTGTACCCGTTGCTGCATCAATAATATTGATTTTGGATGAAGTTGTAATTCCGCGAGCAAATAAAGCTTAAAACTCGAGCGGAAGTTTTTCTTCTTTTCCAGTAACTATTGATGTAATTTCAGATAAGACTCTATGCACAGAAGGCTCGCCTAGCCATAGATGTTTTGCTTCATCTACAGCGACAATCTTTAATGTTGGAACGATTGCAAATCGCTCTCGCGCCTGGTCTGGCTTTAGATAATCATCTAGCTCTGGGACAAGAGCAGTAATTGGCCTTAAATCACTATTCCAATACTTAAGTTGTTCATCAGTTGTTGTTCTAAGTGGTGGGCTGAGCAATATTAATCCTTTATGTCGCGGATCTTTTGCATGTTGTAAGGCTAAATCTGTTCCAAAAGACCACCCTACGACCCAAAGGTTTTCCAATTTCAATTCATCAAAGCAATAGGTCAGCATTGCTTCTACGTCGTAATGTTCTGCAATTCCATTATCAAATTCACCGGTGCTTGTTCCAGCCTCACTTGTTGTTCCCCGTGTATTGAATCTGACAACCGTTATGTCGGCCATAGCAGGCAAACGATTGGCAGCTTTCTTGTAGATGTGACTGTCCATCATCCCACCTGCTGTTGGCAGGGGATGTAAACATAAAATTGCGCCTTTAGATTTTTGTAGGGGGGTGGCAACTTCACCAACTAAAACAACACCATCCTTAGTTGTCACGTGAAATGGGGTTCTTACCGATGGAAATATGGAGCCGGGACCTACTCTCATTTTCATACTTCAGATTCTATCTGTAGGAGGCTAGGCTTATGCACATGGCCAAAACATTTAATTCGCTCAATCCCGTTACCAATAAAGTGATTGGAAAATATCCAATTCAATTGGATAAGGAAGTAGATCGCATCGTAGCTCAAGCGCGAATTGCTACTTCTGATTGGGTCAAGCTTGGATTTGCGGGCCGGAAAAAAACTTTGCTTGCATGGAGTAATTACATAATTAAGAATATTGAAGAGGTTGCTTCCATCATCTCTCAAGAGACAGGCAAACCCCTTAGTGATGCACGGCTTGAAGTGAGCATCGCAGTTAGCCATATTGGTTGGGTGGCTCGTCATGCAGAAGACATTATGCGAACTTCTCATAGAGCACCTGGTGTCTTGATGGCTAACATGTCGGCAACTGTTGAACGCTCACCCGTAGGAGTTGTTGGCGTGATTGGTCCATGGAACTATCCGATATTCACTCCAGTTGGGTCGATTGCATATGCATTGGCTGCTGGAAACACAGTGGTATTCAAACCAAGTGAGTTCACACCAGGTGTAGGTGTGTGGCTGGAGCAAAGTTTTAAAACTGTTGCACCATT
>WLED01000061.1 GCA_009704445.1 Actinomycetota bacterium | reverse complement strand
TGTTGCGCGCCCCTTAAATCCTAAATCACTCCAAACACTTCTTTGACCCCCAGTTTGGGCGGCAGTATTTGCTTGGCTCTCTTCAAGTAAAGCTAACTGTCTTTGTTGTTCCAGTGTTGTTCTTACCTTTCGAGCACTATTTAATTGACGCATCAAGTCATCTTGAACTTTTTGTAGCTTTGCAACTTCTTTAGCTTGTTCTTCCTTTGCATCATCTGCAACTTTTTTAGCAGCTTCAACTTTTTCAGTTGCAACAACTTGTGCAGCTTTTGCATCATCTGCAACTTTTTTTGCTTTTATCGCTGCAGCTTCGGCAACTTTAAATCTTTCAAGGGCAACTGTGTTTTGTGCACCTAGCGTTCCAAGTGTTGAAATTTGATCAATCAGATCTTGCGGTCCATTAGAGCTAAGCAGTGGAGCGATATCGCTCATATTGCCACCAAGAATGTATGCATTTGCAGCTAAGCGTCCAATTGTTTTGTGCGCTTCAACAACAGATGCTGCAGTTTCAGCTGCAAGTTTTGCCGCTGCATTCGCCATTTTAGTTGCAACGGCTAATTCTTCTTGGGCCTTGCGATAGAGGGCAGCTGCTGCATTAGCTTTTGCAGTTAGTGTGCGAAGATTTTGATTTGCCGCGGCAAGTTTTTTTGCTTGAGCATCTGCAGCTTTCTTTTTTTCTGCTTCAACTTTTTTGGCAGCTTCAATTTGGGCCAGAGTTGGTTTTGGGGCTGCAAGAGCTGGAACCGACGAAATCGACAGTCCCAAAATTGCAGCAAGTGAAATCGCCTTTAACTTTCTCACAAAAAACCTTTCGCAGGGAAGGTCTCTAGAATAAATGGCGAACCTTAAAAATCCTTGGTTTTAAAGGCTGGTGTCTTTAATTAGCTACGTCACGACGAATAAAAAGTATTGAAGCAATGATCGCCCCTATACCCACATAAACTCCACCCACCATTAATGCGTTTTTATAAGCCAAATCTAAGGTTCCCCCTGATGCGATTGCATTCAGTTGTGCTCCTGGGAGCCAACTTTGAAGTGAACTCTTCACGGCAATCAGTAAATTCTCAATAATAAGCAGCCATAGAACTCCGAAAGATATTGCACTTATTGGTGAGCGCAGAAGCAAACCAAGAACCATTCCAACAATTCCAAAGCCAATGACTGAGATAGTGACATTTACAAATGATGTGTAAATCGCCTCAATTCCATCTGAGGTAAACCACAAGTCGGTGTTTACATTGGCACCAGGTGCTAATAGAACTGAAGTACTTATCCCGATAATTGCTGCCACAACAATCATGACAAGTGCAAAAATCTTCATGGCAACTAATTTGCCAAAAAGAATTTTCATGCGTCCTGGCTGGCGGATCAGTAAATTGCGCAAAGTTCCATATGTGTACTCCTGAGCTGTTTGAGCAGCAAAAACACAGAGCGCAATAATTCCTAGAAATCCACCCGTACTTGAAAAGCCTTGGACTCCACCTGTAGCAAGTCCTAAAACTTCACGACCTACAACTCGTCCACGATCTGCGTTTCCTTGAGGTGAATCAATCAATAGAAAAAGAAGTGCGGAAAAAAGTCCACTGAAAAATACAACGGCTGCCATGGTCCCTAAAAACAAAGTAGGTCGACGAAGTTTTCGAAGCTCAGCTGAAACAACATGTAACATTACTTTTCTCCTGTCATTTCAAAGAAAGTCTCTTCTAGATTTGGCAGCTGTGGCGCTAGTTGAGCTAATACAATTCCGGCGCTGAAAGCAGCTTTATTTAGTTCCGGCGCCCAAGCCATTGCGGCCAAGATATGAACCGAATCATTTCGAATCACTGCTTTATGTCCAGAGGCGTGTGCAATCTCTACTAACTTTTCAAGATCGGAATGATCTAACGATTTCGCAATAATCGTAGGTTGCTGTTTGGCCATCAAATCACCAATTGGGCCAGCAAAAACAATCTCGCCTTTTCGAAGCATCACAATATGGTCACTGATGATCTCAAGCTCTGAAAGGAGATGAGATGAAACAAAAACAGTTGTTCCTTCATTTGCTAAATCACGCAATAAGGCTCGAATCTCTTGAATGCCTTCTGGATCTAAACCATTTGTTGGTTCATCAAGCATGAGAAGTTTTGGTTCAGGAAGTAATGCTGCTGCAATTCCTAAACGTTGCTTCATACCCAATGAATACGTCTTGTATTTTGATTTACCGCGAGAGCCTAGGCCAACTTTTTCTAGCAATACTTGAACGCGTTCTGTCGGAAAGCCACCCAGTTTTGCAAGAACCATTAAGTTTTCATAACCAGATAGCGCCGGATAAAAAGCCGGCCCTTCAATCATTGCACCTACGCGACTTAAGTATTTTTCTGGGTGCTCTATTGGTTCGCCAAGTATGTGACCCTGCCCAGTTGTTGGGGTAATTAGTCCAAGCAACATTCTCATTGTTGTTGTCTTGCCAGATCCATTGGGTCCAACAAATCCACACACAGTTCCCAATGGGACCTCAAAATTTATGTGAGAGACTGCTAAGCGATCATCGTATTTCTTCGATAAATCCCTCACCGAAATTGCTGTCTTTATCATGGTGCATACTCTGCCATAAGTTGGCCAGGAGTAGACATCGATTATCCCCATGGGTTCAATCAGAAACGGAGATTAGGGTTTATGCACTTCGGTTGTTTATTGAATCAGAGAACTCAAGAGAGTTCGTAAAGGATACCCAGCACGCTTTAGCTAAGTAGTTGAGCAATAACAAGAAGTACTGAAAAAAGACTTAGGTAAGTAATTGACCACTGAAATATCTTTCCTGCAACTTTTGCATAATCTGGAGATCCGTCTTTTAACTGCAGTAACTGAACTGCAAAGACAATTCCTAATAGAATTGTTA
Source organism: Actinomycetota bacterium (assembly GCA_009704445.1). Classification (GTDB taxonomy): domain Bacteria; phylum Actinomycetota; class Actinomycetes; order Nanopelagicales; family Nanopelagicaceae; genus Planktophila. The sequence goes on along the minus strand of WLED01000061.1, from coordinate 3,521 downwards.
CCGCCATCGACCACATCGGAAGAGAGGCGAGATTAATCACTGCGATTGATGAGAGAATCATCAAAATTGTATGGAGCCACATTTGTCTGCGAACATTACTTTTTGTTGCAACAACCGGCAGCATGGGTGTGCCAGCCAATGCATAGTCATCTTTATATTTGATTGCTAGTGCCCAAAAATGTGGCGGTGTCCAAAAAAAGATAACGAAGAAAAATGCCCAGGCAGTCAAGGAAAGTGAATTGGTGACTGCGGCCCAACCAATTAATACCGGCATGCACCCAGCTGCACCGCCCCAAACAATATTTTGAGACGTTCGCTGCTTTAGGGCCATTGTGTAAACAAGTACATAGAAGATGATTGCTACAAAAGCCAAGAAAGTTGCAAGTGTGGTTGTGAATATCCAAAACAATGCAAGTGCGATGAATCCGATAAGTGCTGCAAAAATCGTTGCTTGAGATTTTGAAATCTGGCCAGTAACCAATGGTCGTTTAGAAGTTCTCTCCATAAGTTTATCAAGATCACTTTCAATAACCATATTAAAAGCGTTTGCACTACCGGCAGCAAGGGTTCCTGCAACTATGGTTGCAATCGTTAAACCAAAACTTGGTAAGCCTTTTTCTGCTAAAACCATTGCCGGCAATGTAGATACCAATAGCAATTCAACGACCCGTAATTTCATCAGGTCTATGTAGGCTTTTATGGTAGAACTCACCTTCTAAGATTACTCAACCTTTTAACCAACGCTCCACAGTTATTCTCCATTTACCTAATTTGAAGAGTTATGTTGCTCTCAATCTGAGTGTTCATTAAGGCTTTGGACCCTAAAAATCAATGCCCCATGAAAAATCCCAGTGAATCAAATGAGATCTACTTTTAGATCCATCTCTTAAAGGCTTGTAGAGTTATCACATGCGAAAATTTTTTCTGGTAACTGCCTTGATAGCCTCTATTACTTTTGTTGCCAATCCTGCGATTGCAGAAGAAGATGCAAATAAGAGTTCGATGAAGCTTATTAAGACAATTGATGGACCGATAGCGCCTAAATCTGTTCGAGCATCAAATGACGGAATAGTTAGTGCGCATAACATGATGTATAAGCATTCTGTAACAATCTACGATTCAAAAACATTTGAACTTTTAAGAACTATTCCTGATTCAGTTTCACTTAAGGATTTTGGATTTTCAAAGAGCTCTTCAATTTTTAGAGGCGCGCCCGTAGAAGGCTCTTTTTCACCAGATGGAAAATACTTATATGTAAGCAACTACTCAATGTATGGTCCAGGATACAAAAAGGAAGGAAGCGATACGTGTTCACCTTCTTCTGGTTTTGACCGCAGCTTTGTCTATCGAATAAATCGAAGTAACTATCAAATAGATGCCATCTACCCTGTTGGATCGGTGCCAAAAGTTGTTGAGGTAACTCCGAACAATAAGTATGTTCTAGCAGCAAATTGGTGCTCCTACACAGTTTCAGTCATCTCAGTGGCGGAACAGAAAGTAGTTAAGACTGTAAAGATAGGAAAATATCCCCGAGGTATTGCAATTAGTAAGGACTCATCCAAAGCCTACGTTGCAGAGATGGGGGGCAATAGAATCCATGTAATTAATCTTGAGGATTTTTCAACTTCCTACATTCCAATTGGAAGCAATCCTCGAGCAATTGTTCTCTCTCCCGATAACTCAAAAATGTATGTAACTATGAATCTTTCTGGTCGAGTAGCTTCGTGGGATTTAATCGAGAACAAAGCCGGTAAATCTGTTCGCACTGGTAATAAAGCCAGGAGTCTTGCTTTATCTGCAGACGGTTCAGAGCTTTTTGTTGTGAATTATTCGAGCAATACCTTGTCCAAAATTCAAACTTCAGAGATGAAGGTTTTAGAAACCATCAAGGTATGCCCTGAACCTATCGGTGTCACTTATGACAACGCCACCAAGAACACATGGATAGCTTGTTACCGAGGGCAGATAAAGATTTATTCAAACAACTAATCAAAGGTTTTGCGGCAGCGGTGAAATCTCTGCAGGAATATTTGGGGCAGCAATTCGTCCCAGAATCTTATCGATTGCAGCTCGTGCTTTCTTGAGCGATGTGTAGCCTCTTGGAATCTGATCGGCAAGAGTCACAAAAACATATTCGCGATCTGAAGACTCTACATACCCAGCTAATGTGGCAGTACCGTTAAGCGAGCCAGTTTTTGCACGGACAAGACCAACAGCTGTTGGTGCGGTTTCGATGAATCGATCATTGAGAGTTCCTGAAACCCCACTGACTGGTAGCACAGGGTGAAGTCCGGTGAATCGAGCATCTTTTCGAAGTTTATAGAGAAGTTCACCAATCATCTTTGCTGTAACTTTGTTTGACTTTGATAAACCACTTGCATCCTTTACTACTAGCTTTGATGCATCTATTTGAAGATCAGCTAGAAGCTTTCTAAAGATTTTCTCAACGCCCAAAATTCCAAATGGTTCCCCTGCAGCCTTTGAAGATAATCGAGCTAATCTTTCTGCAAGTTCGTTATCACTCCACAACATCATCCAATCGAGTATTTTCGCGACAGGTGGTGATGTTTCGATTGCAATAGGCACAGTTACAACGCTAGATAAATCAAGTGTTTTTTGCGCCTTGAAAACCGGTTTAAATCCCCGATCGGCCCAATACTTTTTAAAGTTTTTTACATCTTGTTCATAGAGGTCGCTATACACAACGGTGTAGTCAACTAATTCGCCCGCGTTATAACTGCGGACTGCGTTTGTGGCATTACTCGCCATATGCGTTAAAGAAGCTCGATTCATTTTTCTTGCAACCGAATGGGTTGTGCCAATCCATGGGTCAAGTGAGCCTTTTATATAAATAGTATTTGCTTCTGGCGCGATGCTGATTTCAGTTGTAAACACTTTAAGTGGATCTAAATACTGTAAAACCATTGCCGCAGTTAAAACTTTCATTACTGAAGCAGGTTTTCGTTGCGCATTTATATTTTTCTCATAAATTGTTTCGCCTGTTGATCCATCAATAACAATCATTGCTGGATTGGCCAAAGTGGGCGAATTTAATAGTTTTTCAAAAACAGGCGGGATTTCAGCTGGTTTAAGATTTGCACTAGCGGTTGGTGAAACCAAAGAGAGAGCAATAGCGCCCACAAAAATACTTTTGAATTTAAACATTGAGATTTTTATCGGGCTGAGGCAATTACTATGTTGAAAACAGTCAGCCCGATCATAAGTAGCCAGATATTTCTTGAAAGTTCTGGTTTTTTCAGATTTTTAAATCCGAGTCCAAGAATCACCAACAACACCAAAAACTTTACTCCAACAATTGTGTGATTAAGGGTTTCCTCTGGTTTAACTGAGTTATGCAGCCCAACCAAAATAAAACCTGCAATTAGCGCGGTCAAGCTTGCGTGTAGCACTCCAGGATTTAGTCGTCGTGGGCTCTTTTTTGTTTCTAGAAGTAGAAGAACAAGAATCCCCAGCACAGAGAGAAGATGGATGATGTATACGACTGTGTTGATTACGCTCAT
>WLED01000060.1 GCA_009704445.1 Actinomycetota bacterium | reverse complement strand
GCTCAGAGCCCAATATTGCTAAAAAGATATCTAAACCGATTCGAGATATCTTTAACCAGATTTTTGATTTTTTCTTCAATCCTAAAAGTTTGAGCTCTCTCGGGTCTAAAGTTGCAATGGCAGCATTTGCTATTAATTTATAGAAGTATTTGCCAGCGCCATCAAATGGTGGATTCAAAATAAAATTAACTACTTCTTGGGTTCGAGCACTATGTCGTAAGTCATTTTCTCTAAAGTCATTCAGCGTTTCTTCTAATTCGGCAACACTTTGCGGCGCGGACAGTAGACCCAGTGGAACTGCGCTTTTACTCCATTCACTCACATAAGCATCGGCACCCTTGTCTATTGGATAACCAAGTGCCAGATGTGCCTTTAAAAATGAATCTGTGAAGGCACAATGAACCCATAATAAAAATCGAGGATCCTTAGCCTGATAGTTTTTAACTTGGTTTTTCTTATCTTCGAACTGTCCCTTAACGCGATCATGCATTGTATTTACTCGCGCGGCTTCTTTTTCAATAACCTCAGTCGATGCAAAAGTTGTCACGGTCAACCATCTGGTTGTTCCCGCAAGTCTGCCTAAGGGATCACTTTCATATCTAGAATGCTCAGCTACTCCAGATAGCGGCGCAGGGTGGGCTGCCTGTAGCAATAATGCACGCACTCCCCCTACTAATGTTGCGATGCTTCCATGAACCTGCCACACGGCGCTCTCTGGCCCAAACAATCCAATGTCATTACCTGATTCAATTGTGGCAACCCAATCAGGCCGACCATCTTTTGAACCTGAAACATTTTCACGGAACTTGTCAGCTAATGGTTTTGTGAGGCGAGAATTAAGAATTAATCACTCCTGTTGCTAGAAGAATGAGCAAAGTTGAACCAAGTACGATGCGATAAATAATAAAGGGCATAAAACTTTTCGTCATAACAAATCTAATGAGCCAGGCAATTACAAGATATCCAACGGCAAATGCAATTGCAGTAGCTGCCAAAGTTTGTGAAAGTGAGAAAATGTTTGTGCTTACATCCTCGGTTAGCCCTTGGCTTAACTGATAAAAACCACTGCCAAAGACTGCTGGTATCGCCAGCAAAAATGAGTAACGTAGTGCTGCCTCACGTGAATATCCAAGTGCTCGACCCATTGCAATAGTTGCACCGGATCGTGAGACCCCCGGAATGAGTGCCATGGCTTGCGCAACTCCGTAATACAAACCATGTTTATTTGACAACGCGTTAAGTGTTCTTTGTGATCTACCCAACTTGTCTGCAATTCCCAGAACTACTCCAAAAATAATTAGGACTGTTGCGATAAGCCAAAGGGAGCGCAAATCATTTTCAATAATGTGTCGGCCAAAATATCCCAATACAACAATTGGAATTGATCCGATGATTATCAGCCAACCCATGCGGGATGCTTGTTTTTCTTCCGGCAGTAGTTGGTTAGATTTTTTCAGGGATCTAAACCAAGCACGAACAATTGTGGCGATGTCTTTGCGGAAAAAAATAAGCACAGCAAGCTCAGTACCAATTTGGGTAATTGCAGTAAAGCGAGCGCCAGGATCTTGGGCTTTATCCATGAACTCACCAGCGATACGAATATGGGCACTAGATGAAATCGGTAAAAACTCCGTCAGGCCTTGAATGATGCCTAGGAAAATCGCTTCAAACAAAACTTTCTCCTGACGAAGTCGTTACGACTAATTGTAATGACTAAATGTCAAAGCGATCCGCGTTCATGATTTTTGTCCAAGCTGCGGCAAAATCATCAACAAATCTCTGCTTACTGTCATCTTGTGCATACAGTTCGGCGTATGCCCGAAGGACTGAATTTGATCCAAATACAAGGTCCACTCGAGTTGCCGTGAAGGCTACGTCTCCAGTTTGGCGATTTCGTATGTTGTACAAATTCTCCCCAGCTGGCTCCCATGTGTATTTCATATCCGTTAAATTGACGAAAAAGTCTGTGGTTAATGCGCCAACACGATCTGTAAATACGCCGTGCTTTGACCCTGCGTAGTTGGTACCCATTACGCGCATACCGCCGACAAGTGCTGTCATCTCATGAGCCGTAAGGCCCATAAGTTGAGTGCGATCTAACATCATCTCTTCTGGCGTCACGATGTAATCATCTTTTTGCCAGTTACGGTATCCATCATGAAGAGGCTCTAACGGTTCAAATGATTCTGAGTCTGTTTGATCTGCTGTTGCATCACCACGTCCAGGTTTGAAATCTAGACGAAGAGTTGCACCTGCTGCCTTTGCAGCTTGTTCAACTCCAACATTTCCAGCCAAAACTATGACGTCTGCAAGTGATGCGCCGGCGGCAGATGCGATTGGCTTGAGTACGTCTAATACTTTTTGCAATCTTGCGGGTTCATTTCCTTGCCAATCTTTTTGTGGAGCAAGTGCAATGCGTGCACCATTTGCCCCGCCTCGAAGGTCAGAGCCACGGAAAGTTCGCGCACTATCCCAAGCAGTTGCAACTAATTCTGAAACAGATAAGCCCGATGCTGTAATTTTCGCCTTGACAGATTCAACATCAAACTTTGAATTTCCTGGCTTGATAGGATCTTGCCAAATTAAATCCTCATTAGGAACATCAGGTCCGACGTATCGAACTCTTGGTCCCATGTCGCGGTGCGTTAACTTAAACCAAGCTCTTGCAAATACTTCATCAAAGTAAGCAGGATTTTTGTAGAACTTTTCAGAGATTTCTCGATAAACAGTATCCACTTTCATTGCCATGTCAGCATCAGTCATCATTGGCATTAAGCGAATAGACGGATCTTCAACATCGACTGGCTTATCTTCTTCTTTAATATTAATTGGCTCCCATTGAGTCGCACCTGCCGGTGACTTTGTTAACTGCCATTCATAGTTGAGCAAGAGATGGAAGTAGCCGTTGTCCCATTTAGTTGGGTGAGTAGTCCAGGCACCTTCGATTCCACTTGAAACTGTGTCACGACCAATACTGCGAGTGGTGTGGTTCATCCAACCTAAACCTTGTTCGCTGATGTCGGCGCCCTCTGGTGCAGGTCCAAGTAGAGCTGGCTTTCCATTTCCGTGAGATTTACCGACGGTGTGACCGCCTGCAGTTAAAGCGACTGTTTCTTCATCATTCATCGCCATGCGAGCAAAAGTTTCGCGCACATGTGCTGCAGTCCTTGCAGGATCTGATTTTCCATTAACACCTTCTGGGTTTACATAAATCAAACCCATTTGAACAGCTGCGAGTGGATTTTCCATTGTGCTGGCATCGCTTAAATCGCCATAACGAGAATCACTTGGTGCCAAAAACTCAGCCTCTGAACCCCAGTACACATCTTTTTCTGGATGCCAGATGTCTTCGCGTCCAAAACCAAAACCAAAAGTTTTTAAGCCCATTGATTCGTAGGCAATTGTTCCGGCAAGAACAATCAAATCTGCCCAGCTGACAGAGTTGCCATACTTTTTCTTAATAGGCCACAACAAACGTCGCGCTTTATCTAAGTTGACGTTATCTGGCCAAGAATTAAGAGGAGCAAATCTAATGTTGCCGCTGCCGCCACCCCCGCGACCGTCGGCTGTTCTATATGTTCCGGCTGAGTGCCATGAAAGACGGATCATTAACCCACCGTAATGTCCCCAGTCTGCAGGCCACCAACTTTGACTATCAGTCATTAATGCATGCATATCTTTTTTTAATGCCGGAATATCTAAACTCTTTAATGCTTCGCGATAATTAAAGTCTGGGCCAAGAGGATTTGTCTTTGTATCTTGTTGATGCAAAATATCTAGATTGAGCGTCTTTGGCCACCAGCTAACATTTGAATACTCATTAACTGTTAACGCACCGTGTGCTACTGGGCACTTTCCTGAATCTGACATTTATATCCCCTCTAGAATCAACTGGCTGAATAATAGGCCCACATTCTCACCCATGGTAGGTTCAAATTTGGGGTTATATCCAGTGACATCCCTCAATTTATTGAAGGTTCTACTGTGTAAGGCTCCGCAGTTGTTCTAGATGTGAACCAATGTGCCCACCGCATGATTTAACCCACGAAGTTAAGTAGACGGGGCCTTTCTCAGGATGCATTGATGTGCGATTCCAATCATCAGCAGATGCATTTTTCAATATCTCATAATTCATATTATGTGAAGCCTCAAACGATGCGATTGAGAGTGCAACACTTCTTTTTTCATAGTGCAATCCAGCAGGAAATTTCTCTTCATCAAAGAGAACAATGTTTGGATTATCTTCCGATAATGTCTTTGCAAAACGTGCCCCAAACTGGATCTCTGAATCTGCCATGTGATGAATCACAAATGCAGGTGACCACTCTCCATCTGATGGGGATTTAGTGAGTTTTTCTGTTGGTGTTGCCTTGGCTGCCTTAATGAAGGCTTGTGCGTTTTGAGAGTAGTTTTGAAGCAGTTCCTGTGGGTTCATGGCCCAATCCTACATTCCTGCTTCGGGAAGATAAATAGAGAAAAAACAAGTGATACTAGGCGCAGGGTAAGTCGCTACGTCAGAAATGGAGCCAACCATGTCCCAGTCGCCTGTAGAGCAACTTGGAATTACGGGAGCAGATTTCGTCATGTTCAGTACCAACTGGTGTGGTTACTGTAAACGTCTTAAGAGTCAATTAAATGAGTCCGGTGTGCAGTTTCGCGAAGTCAATGTTGAAGAAGAAGTTGAATATGCCCCATTTGTAGAATTAGTTAATGGAGGCAATCGGGTTGTGCCAACGCTTCTGTTTTCAGATGGTTCGTCTCTGACAAATCCTTCTGTGATTGCAGTTAAAGAGAAAATCGCATCGCTTTCTTAATGTAATTCATTAATTTCAATAAAAAAGCAATCTTTCATTTTTTAATGAATTAGTTTCCAATAGTTACGCCTACAGTTGAGCATCGCTTAGTAATAGAGGCAGTAATCGACTCTATATCTTGTTGCGAGCCTTGAGCTGTTTGAGATTGACCAAGAGCATCGATAAGTAATCCGATGTCCTCTGCAAGTCCTGTTGATAGAAGTGATCTAGCTTGATCCCCAACCAATGAATTTATCTGTGAACTCAATCCTGAATCGACCAGGCCTGATTGATAGGCCGTTGTTATTCCACCAATTGTTGACGAAAGCGCCGTACATGCCGCGGCATCAGTCGCTTTTTTCGCAAGATCTCCAACTCCGCAACCTGTAAGAACCACTAGAAGAGATGAAGAGATAGCCGCAGTCAGAATTTTCATGGCGAAACCATATTGAGGTTTGCTGAGATTTCACTTAATTTCAACTGAAACGAAAAGCGCCTTTCTTCAAGATACGGTGAAATGAGACACACGCAAAACCAAAAGTATTGATACGTATGTCGAGAATCTGATGGCTTAATGCAACATTATGGATTGCAAAAATCGCATTGTGCTGGATCCAAGAACTCCCTTATGAGTTCTCCCTCTTCGCGGTGATCACAACTAATGCACCCCAAAATTTCGCGCTTTATTGCAAGGGGTTTGTACTCACCACAGGTAATGCACTCTAATCCTCTTTCGTAATCAATTCTCCCCCAACCGGGCGCCATACACATTGTGCACTGCTTAGAAATTCTCGTTGCAAGTAGTTGGGCAACGTGTGCAATGTTTTTGCGCCGAGACGGTGAGCAGTGTGCTCTCAGATCCGACTGAATCAAAACTTTACCGTCGTTAGAGTTCTTTGCATTTAATCTAATTGCACTTTCAAGCTCATCTATGGTTCCGATTCCTTTTATAGGCGAAATCTTTGAACCTGAGTTAGCCGTGACAATTAACTTGTGATTGGGAAAATCTACTTTCTCTAAGAAGATTGAGATTTCATCTCCTGGTTCGGAAACTAGAGATCCTGCGCGGATATCAAATGATCGAAAGACTTCAGAGATCACAAGATCTCTACTGTCATCCACAAAGACCAAATACTCCACATCTGAATTGAAAAAGCCAACTTCAGCGTCAGGTCCAATTGATCCTTCTGAAGCCAAACCTAAAGAAACTCCAAGTTGATCCATTCCTAATTTAGCTTTTTTAATTGCAGTTTCAAGGGGCGGAAGTTTTCTTTCCACTTCGCCACTAAAGGTTCCTAGTTGATCAGTATCTTCATTGCACTGAGTAATCTTTAGATTAATTAATTGTGAAAATGGTGGTGCAATTAAAGGTAGTTTTTCATGTTTTGTTGTGAAAACTGCTTCCTGACCAAAATATGGATGGCCTTTACCAAATTCTTTTGACATGATCAAGAATTCTTATTAGCTAAAGATTTTCAATAGTGCGCTTATTGGCTTTCCAACTTCTGCTGGATGTCGAAACTTTAAACGTGGATTTATCGAATAGCTATTGCGTCGACCTATTTTTGAAATGTTTACATATCCAGACTCTTCAAGGTCAACTAAAATCGCTTGTGCACTTCTCTCTGTTATGCCGACAGAACTG
>WLED01000006.1 GCA_009704445.1 Actinomycetota bacterium | reverse complement strand
TTCCTTCTACTTGCCAAAGTGGTTGGAAAGATCCTTTAGGCCACACCGTATCTAGATGAGCTAAGACAATAACTTCGGGATTCGTTGAACCCCACCAAAAAACTGGCCTGCCATTTAAATCTTGTGTTTGGGCTGGAGTTCCTAAGACGCGCTCTGCAATTTCACTGGCCAAGCGAACTACATTTTTGCATGCTTCTAAATCTTGCGTTGGTGATTCCAACCTTACGAGAGCTTCTAGGTCTGCCAACATGATCTAAGTCTATAACGGTGCTACGCCGGTGATGCGGGGAATTCTGAAGGATTGAACCTCTCCAGTTGCATGATCGCGCGCAATGAGTGCGCCCGCGCTAATTCTTATTGGATCAATGATTCTGTGGGTCACTCCACCGTTGTTATCGGCATAACCAATTGAAAGGGTTTTTTCTTCAGAGATATACTGTTGCAAAACATCCATAGTTTCATTTGCTGTCGTTCGCGGAAGAGCACCCAAAGCTTCATTAGCCACTTGGCGCAAACGTGTTTGGCGGTGAGTCGATTTTTCACCAGTTCGTAGTGTGCGAATAGCAGCAGTTAGAGACTCGTCAGTTGGAATTTCAATTTCTCCGATAATGCGTGGGGGTCTTGGCTTAGTTAAAGCTCGATTAGATTTAGCTCCAGTTAAGATCATTCCACTTGCAGATTCGCCTGCTGGTAAGTAACCACATTCGCGCAAAATACGCATTGCATCTGTTGCCTCCATTTCACAGATAACAACTTCTGGTGCAATTCGTCGAAGGCCAAGAATCTCAAGCTTTTTATCATTCATAATCTGTGAAATTAACGCAGTATCTTCACATCGAATGAATGAAGAAGTGTTACCAACTCGTAATTTCCCATGCTTCTTAGCAACATCTGTGATCAAGTACTCAAGTGGTTGAGGCATGGGAGTTTTAGAAGTTTTTGTAAGGAATGATTTGATTTCATCACCAGTTTTGCCATGGTCTAGTGCGCGACGAATCGTTGCTTCTGTAAATCTATAGACAGTTGCACCTCCGCGACTTTCAATCTCAGCCATCATTGCAAGTGATTGTGAGATCTCATGCTCAAGTGGACCAGGGGCAATTGCTGTATTGTCACTTTGAATCAAAATGTGATCAACAGTTTTTGGTAAGTCTTGATTGATTACATCTAAATCATCTCCATCAAGGAAACCAATCCCATACTTTGAAATCGCACCTTGGCCTGTTATTCCTAACCATTCCGCTTCTCGCAATGTCCATTCAGCAAGTTCATCTTGCAAAGATGAATTACGTCGAAGAGGTGCACGCCAGTCCAAAACTGATTTAAAGCTATTCCAATCAGGTGCCATTCCAGGATTTTCTTTAAGTAACGAAAGAGTTAATCCTCGTACTTTAGAAGCATTGACGCGATCTAACTCTGGACCAAGTGCTGCAACATTTTTAGACTCTAAACGGCCCACTAGACCGCTAACGCGAGAAGTAATTAACCATTGAGAGGCCAACATCTGCCATCGATCACAAGGAGATTGCATTAACCAGATATCAAATTTGTTACTAGGTAAAATCTGATCATTTGCATCGATACTAATCAGTGATGTTAGGTAGGCAAGTTCGGCGATAAATGCCGTACACGCATCATCGACACCCAAGTGAGTTGAAAGAGTTTTAAGGTCTCGAACACCCAATCCGCCAGCGCGCAAAGCATCTGCTGGTTCTTCTGCCCAAAAATTGAGTAGCTCTTCCACCCAACGTAATATCGTCGAAACATTTGCGATTGCAGCTAGATCTATTTGCTTTCGATCCCGTTTTGACCCAGTAAGTTCTGGAGATCTCACACACAATTCTTTATGTATTTTCTTACCGCGAAGTTCAATAGCTACTTCACGAGGCAAAATTACAGTCCGTTGATCGAGTGCAACTAAGAATTTTCTCTCCAAAAGCCAAGCAATCCCTGGGCCAGGATTTTTAATGTCGCCAACACTTCCTCGAGGAGGCCCCCACATTAAACGCTCTAAAATCTTTTTCGAATCTTGAGGTGCCTGCTCTAACTCATTTAACTTTAACTTCACCATTGAAGCTGGCCCAAGACCTGCGGGTTCCGCACCGAGCACTTCGCGCAACTGCGTTGGAACTCTTAACCCGTCATCGGATGGATAAATCAAACCAACCATAATCAAATGCTTTAAAGCCGAAGTTGCTTCTTTATCTGTTAGGGAGGCAATGGTTTTTTCTGCAAAAGGTTCATTAACGTTTACAACTGCTTCAAGAACTTGCATCTGCCATTTATTTAATGAATCGATTGCGCGCGCCAAACTTGGAGCCGAACAAGCGCGCACAGCAAGTGATGCGATATCCGGTGGAACGGGAGTAACTAAGTCTGGTCTTGCAGAGAAGAGGGAAATAAGGGCAGCATCATCAACACTACGTAAGTAGTCGGAGAATGAGCGCATTTCCATAACTTGCTTACATTACTGGGATAGAGGGTTAAGTAGTTAATTAACCTTTTCGCTTGCGCGGAGTTAGCCATGTCGCAAGTGCGGCCAGACGGACCACCAAAGGCGAAATTGCCTTGCTGATAAATCTAGCTCTCCGAAAATCATGGATCGGCCATCCTTCGGCCATGGCACGCAATCCCAATAGCGCATCAGGATTAATGACAGATGGATGTCCCACGCTCTGCAAGAGTGGTAAGTCATTGTTGCTATCAGAATATGCAAAACAATTATTCAGATCTAATCCTGTGCTTGTCGCTAGCTCACTAATTGCAATTGCTTTTTCTTTGCCATGTAAGAGCGGGCCATTCATTTTTCCTGTGTAAACATTATCTTTTATCTCAGCCTTACTTCCAATTGCACCTGTAAGTCCAAGTCTTTTTGCGATCAAAGTTGCCATATCTTCTGGCGCAGCAGTGACTAAATAAACTTCATCCCCATTAGCGATATGTGTTTGAGCAATATCAATTGTTCCCTGCCACATTGCCGGTGAAACAAACTCATCATAAATCTCTTCTGCAATAGCCTGTATATCTGCAACGTTGTGACCTCCAATAAAGTCAGTGGCTGCATCCTGAAATCTTTGAATCTCTTCCTTTTTTTCTTTGCCAGTTAAGCGAAATCTCAGGTTGGCGAGAACAAAACGTGAAATATCCTTCTTTGTGAAATAACCACGTTGGTACATCCCTCGGCCCAAGAAGTAAATCGTTGAGCCTCGGATAAGCGTGTTATCGACATCAAAGAAGGCAGCCCTTTTCTCCGTGAGTGCCATGTCACTACCTTAGCGAATCAGGGAGTTTACGGACGCTTTATGCTTTACCCATGAGTTCTACAGTGCACGTTCTCAGACACGGTGAAGTCCATAACCCTGAAAAAATTCTTTATGGTCGACAACCGGGTTGGAGATTGTCTGAGCGCGGGCAAGAGATGGCTTCAACTATCGGTGAGTGGTCAAAAAATATTGATTTAGGTGCTTTGCATGTTTCACCCTTGCAGCGCGCACAAGAAACAGCTGCACCAATTGCAAAAGCGCACAACATTGCAATTACAACCGATGAAAGATTGATCGAAGCTTCAAATATTTTTGAAGGCAAACCCTTCGGAGTTGGCGACGGAGTGCTACGCCATCCTGCCTCCTGGAGACATCTATGGAATCCATGGAAACCATCATGGGGCGAGCCATATGACCAACAGATAAATCGTATGTTGGCTGCAGTTTTTGCAGCACGCGATGCGGCAAAGGGCAAAGATGCAATATGTGTCTCTCATCAACTACCAATTTGGATTCTAAGAAGCGCAATTGAAAATCGCAGACTTTTACATGATCCACGCAAACGCGAATGCACTTTAGCCTCTGTAACAAGCATTCATTTTGATGATAATGGCTTTATTTCAGGACTTACTTACTCTGAACCTGCCAGACATCTATTGCCAGAAAACAAGTAATGAAGAAATCACTCATCGTCCTATTCCTAGCCATAACACTAACGGGTTGTGGTGGGGGAGGAAGTTCAGTAGCAGAAGAAAGTTTTGTATCAGGTGATGGAGCAATCACTTTCATAAAAGCAGATGACAGAAAAATCTCACCAACAATTTCTGGGATGACACTATCTGGCCAGACATATACCTATCAAAAGAATAAAGTTGCAGTGGTAAATGTATGGGCATCATGGTGTTCGCCATGTCGAGCTGAAGCCCCAACACTTGTGGCACTAGCTAAAAAGTACAGTGACGTTGAATTTATCGGAATTTTGACTAGAGATAACCCAGCAAATGCCGAAGCATTTGAGCGCAGATTTAAGATTCCTTATCCAACAGTCATTGATGATTCAATTTTGTCTGGGTTCAGAGGTTCTCTATCTGCAAATGCAATTCCGACGACTGTAGTACTTGATAACCAAGGACGTGTAGCAGCTCGTATATCAGGAGTTGTTACTGTGGCATCTTTGTCACAGCTAATTGAGAGAGTAAGTCAGACGTGAAAGAATTTTTAGTCGAGCAACTCTTTAGCGGGGCACTTATTGCAGCGATTCCCTTCGCATTTATTGTTGGCGTTGTTTCGTTTTTATCACCATGTGTTTTGCCACTTGTACCTGGCTATTTGTCATTTGCTGCAGGATTTTCTGTCAGCCGGGGCAGAGTATTTTTAGGTTCGCTTCTATTTGTTTTCGGCTTCAGCGCAGTCTTTGTCTCTTTCGGTGCGCTATTTGGTCAATTAGGAAATCAACTAGTAGCAAACGAAGAGATCATTTCAAGAATTTTGGGAGTGATGACAATATTTTTAGGATTCGTCTTCTATGGACGATTCCCATTTTCTCCAACGATTCGTCCAAAAATGCGAACAACGGGAGGCCTACTTGGTGCACCTTTACTGGGGGTTCTCTTTGGAATCGGTTGGACTCCATGCATTGGTCCCGGGTTGGCTGCAGTACAAACTTTAGCTTTTCAAGAATCCAGCGCACTTCGCGGTGCCGTGTTGTCATTTGCCTACTGTCTAGGTTTGGGATTGCCATTTATCGCTTCAGGATTGTTTCTAGATAAGTCGGCCAAGCTTCGCTCAATCATCTATCGTCGAGGCGATCTGATTTCAAAAATCGGCGGTGTATTTTTAATAATGATTGGTTTGTTACAAGTGCTAGGCCTTTGGGGAGATTTAATGAACTCCATGCGCGGACTCATCTCTGACTTTATTCCGGTGATCTAATGAGTAATCAAGTTCAAATTCCCGAGCTAGATGGCACAAGTCTTGCAAGATACTTGTGGCGCCAATTAACTAGCATGCGCACTGCTTTGATTTTGTTGTTACTTCTTGGAGTGGCAGCAATTCCAGGATCCTTGTTTCCTCAGCGAACACAAAATCCAATGCAGGTCTCTGATTACTTTAAAAATTCGCCGCAACAGGCAGAATGGCTAGATCGATTCTGGCTCTTTGATGTTTATGGCTCACCTTGGTTTAGCGCTGTTTACATCCTCTTATTCATCTCACTTATTGGTTGTGTTTTACCAAGAACAATTGAACATTTGAAAAATGCGCGCGCTCTACCTCCTGCAACTCCTAAGAACCTCTCCCGAATGGAGCATTTTCAACAATGGGGTGCTAATGGTTCCGAGCTTGAAAATGCAAGAGAATGGTTTAAGAAAAACAGGTTTAGAGTTTTGGAATCATCAGATTCTATTTCAGCCGAAAAAGGCTTTGCCCGTGAAACAGGAAATCTTTTTTTCCACCTTGCACTTATTCTTGTTCTAATCGGAATTAGCTTCAGCTCTCTGTTTGGAATGCGAGGAGAGGCGATTTTAAACATCGGTGAGCGCTTTGTTAATAACGTTACCAGTTATGACTCACTGACATATGGAAAACTTTATAGCGAATCAAATCTTCCAGATTTCATTTTAACTGCAGACAAATTTGTTGCAAAATACAATGTTGTGACTGGAGCGCCTGAAGATTACACGCTTGATGTTTCACTTAAACAAGGTGAACAGGGTCAAGTAGAGAAGAAAACGATGAAGGTCAATTCTCCTTTAACAATAGGAGATACAAGAATTTATCTTCAAGCAAATGGGTATTCACCAGTTGTAACTGTGGTGGATTCAAAGCTAAATGTTGCTTTTCAAGGTCCAGTTCCATTTCTGCCTCAGGATTCGCAGTTACGTTCTATTGGTGCAATAAAAGCTCCTGATGCTGATCCTGCAGTTGGTTTTGTTGGATCATTTTTACCGACCTATGCAAGAGATGGTGAAGAAGGTGGCATCAGTGTTTATCCAGAGGCCTTGGATCCGCGCTTACTTTTGGCTGCCTGGGTGGGCGATCTCGGATTGGATTCAGGTACTCCTCAATCTGTCTACAGAATTGATACATCAAAGATGCAACAAGTTGGCCTCAAGGCCTTAAAACCCGGTGAATCTTTTGCTTATGCTGGCGGTGTAATTACTTTCGAAGGTTATGTTCAGTGGGTCAACATTAGTTTTGTCACAGATCCTGGAAAGAAGTTTGCTTTATTGGGCGCTATTGTTGCCATCATTGGACTACTTGCTTCTTTATTTACTCGACGACGACGAATTTGGATACGAGTAGGCCACAATGTGGAAGTTGCTGGATTAGCTAAGAATGCTGCGCCAGGACTTGAGGAAGAGTTGTCGCAGTTTATTCAAAGAGTGAAGGGAGATAAATAGATGTCACGCAGTTGGGCAGTTATCTCAAACTATTCAATCTATTCGGCAACGGCAGTTTTTGCACTTTCTTTCTTGGTCCACGCAATTGAGACTGCGTGGGCAGTAAAAGTTCCTGCAGCTGGAAAATCAGTATTGGATTACGCACGAAATGGTCGTGCTGCTCGAATTGCAACGGCATTAATGATTCTTGGATTTCTTTTACTTCTCGTTGGAGTAGTTGCTCGTGGAATCTCGGCTAGCAGAGCTCCATGGGGAAATATGTATGAGTTTTCAATAACTGGGGCGCTCGCATTTTCTGGTGCTTACCTTGCGGCGCTAAGGAAGTATGACCTTCGGTGGTTAGGACTACTTGTATCGTTTTCAGTTTTACTTACTTTAGGAACAGCCATCACTGTTCTTTATGTACCAAGTGCGCCTTTACTTCCTGCTTTAAAATCTGAATGGCTCATTATCCATGTATCTACAGCGATTATTTCAGGGGGAGTGTTCTTACTTTCAAATGTAATTGCAACTGCCTACCTTGTTTTAGATCGAATTGAATCCAAAGGCGAAAGAAATGAATGGGCTAAACGTTTACCTTCACTAGAAGTACTCGATCAACTTTCTTATCGCTTGGTCGCATTTGTATTTCCACTTTGGACTTTCTCAGTTGTTTCCGGTGCGATTTGGGCAGAAAGTGCATGGGGAAGATATTGGGGCTGGGATCCAAAAGAAACCTGGGCCTTTATTACTTGGGTTGCATATGCAGCTTATTTACATGCACGCGTAACAATTGGTTGGCGCGGCCGTCGCGCTGCTTGGCTTTGCTTGTTTGCAGGATCAACATTCTTGTTTAACTATGTGTACATAAACATTTGGGGAACCGGCAAGCACACTTATTCCGGGCTTTAAAGCTTTCTTAAAAAATCCGGATCGTCATCAGGTGGCAAAATTCGTCGCTTAGGATTCTTATTTCTTTTCGGCTTGTTTCTTCCAGCGATTAGATATGCAATTGGACCAATTGCAACTGCTTGTGGTCCAAGAAGAATAATTATTAAGAGCCAACCCCACTTAGGTAGATTTTTAATCTGAGTCTCATCTGCTCGAGCGCAATCTAGAAGAGCATAGATCGTTATACCAAAGACTAAAACTAAAGAAAGGACTCTCAGCATGGGATTATTGTATCGCTAGAGCAATGGCAAAAAGGGTTGCAAATAAAAGTTGAAGCTTCCCAGTTCTGCTCAAAACTGGGATCAATGAAGCCCCTGAGGCTTGGCTTAAAACTACTCTTGAAACAGAAAATGTTAGAGGTGCTGCAATTAAGGTCAAAAGCGTTGCTGGAATAAAAGTTGCAACAGCAGCAATATGAGCAAGAATTAAAAGACAAACATAAATTCTTCGAGCCTTTGAATCTCCTACGCGCACAGCAAATGTGCGCTTTCCTGCAACCTTATCTTTGTCCAAATCTCTTATGTTATTTACTGTCAAGATTGCGCATGAAAGCGCACCCATTGGGATTGCAACTATGAAACTTAACAAGGTAATTCTCTCGGTTTGAACATAGAAACTACCTACAGTTGCAACAATGCCAAAGAAAATAAACACTGAAACTTCGCCAAGCCCGCGATAACCATAAGGATTCTTTCCACCTGTATAGCCCCATGCCGCTGCAATACACAATAAGCCAATAGGTATCAGTATGAAAGAAGTGAGTAAAGCAAGCCAAAGCCCAGCAATGCTTGCAAATAAAAACGAAATATAAGCAGCTCTCTTAACAGATTTTGCTGAGGCAAGTCCGGACGCAACTAATCGAATTGGCCCAACTCGATCATCATCCGTTCCCTTAATCCCATCGCTGTAATCGTTTGCGAAATTAACTCCGATTTGTAGCCAAATTCCTACCGCTAATGCCAAAAGGGCACGAGACCAATTGAATTCATCTCCTGCCAGAGAAGATGCGACAACAACCGGTGCAATTGCAGCAGGCAATGTTCGAACGCGTGCTCCAAGCAGCCACCTATTCACGATTAATCTCCTTGGCTAAAGCTTCACGGTCAATTTTTCCAATACCGCGCAATGGTAGCGAAGAGAGATGATGAATACTTTTGGGTTTTGCTACTGAACCTAAATCTTTCTCAAGGTGAAGTAAGATTTTTTCGTCGCTGATCTCACCTACAACTGCCAAATGTAAACTCTGGCCCCATTGAGGATCGTTATTAGAAAATGCAGCGGTTTGTAACTGAGGGAATGCAACTGCTAAAGAGCTTTCAATAGCACTCAAAGAAATATTCTCACCACCAGAGACAATCACATCATCAGCTCGACCCAACACGACAAGTTTACTATCAACTATCTCACCTAGGTCCGATGTTTCAAACCATTCGGTACCTAGACTCCAAGGTGCATTTAAATATGTAGTTGCCAAAACATTTCCTTTTAATCGAACTCTTCCGTTCTTTACCTCAAACTCAACATCAGAAATCGCTTCTCCATCATAAACACAACCACCGCAAGTTTCTGTCATGCCATAGGTGCTAACAACTTTGATACCTGCAGCCTCTGCTTGTCGTCGCAAACCCTGCGATAAAGATGCACCACCAATTAAAACCTTGTCTGCATTTTGTAAATGTTTGAGCAACTTGGATTCACCATTTAAAGCACGAAATAATTGAGTTGGAACAACTGCAGTAAAGTTTGCATCTGGATAATTTCCTTCGATGTTTCGAAGATCTAATGGTGCACTCCCAAGTTCGAGAGCTCGCACAAAGACATTTACGGCCGCGATATGGGTAAGTGGTAACAATAAACTCCAGGTATCACCGTACTTTGCCCCAAGAAATTCATTTGATGCTTTTGCCGAAGAAGTTATTGCTCGAGCAGAGAGTGCGACTTCCTTAGGATTTCCCGTAGTACCAGATGTTCCAATGACCACTGCGATATCACTGGGGGCATAACTACTAGTTATCTGTCCAAAACCCAGAGTGGGTCCATCGCCGGCGAGAGCTGATGTGATTTCTCCCGCTAATTTGGGAGTTTCCCATTCAGGGCTGACCCGGAGAATATTTCGTTGTGACGAGTTATCCATTGCCACCGTAGGCTATCGCCAGTAGTCGAATAAGGGAGAACGATGAGCCGTCCTATCAAGCGTGATTTTGGTGACCGCACAATTCCTACATGGGAAACCGCCCCCGGCGGAGAATCCTTTACAGACATTAAGTACCAAATCGGTGATGGCATTGCAAAAATAACTATCAATCGCCCTCACGTGAGAAATGCGTTTCGTCCAGAAACAATTATTGAATTAAAGAGTGCATTTGATTTAGCAAGAGATAACGCATCAGTTGGAGTGATTATATTTACAGGTGAAGGCACGGAAGCATTTTGTTCTGGCGGAGATATCAGCGTTCGCGGCGATGACGGTTATGTTGGTTCAGACAGTGTTGGAAAACAAGGCTTAGGTCGGTTAAATGTTTTAGATTTACAGGTTCAGATTCGACGCACACCTAAGCCAGTTGTTGCAATGGTTGCTGGTTGGGCAATTGGCGGAGGGCATGTCTTACATGTTGTTTGTGATTTAACAATTGCAGCTGACAATGCCAAGTTTGGTCAGACTGGTCCAATGGTGGGTTCTTTTGATGGTGGTTATGGATCAGGTTTGCTTGCAGCAAACGTTGGCCAAAAGAAAGCTCGTGAAATTTGGTTTATGACTCGTCAATATGATGCACAAGAGGCGTTATCCATGGGTCTAGTAAATACTGTTGTTCCACTTGCAGAACTTGAAAGTGAAACTGTTTCTTGGTGCCGCGAAATGTTGAAAAACTCTCCTCTTGCTCTTCGTTTGATCAAAGCAAGCATGAATGCAGCAGATGATGGCCTTGCTGGTATTCAACAACTTGCCGGTGATGCAACTCTTCTCTTTTACTTAAGCGAAGAGGGACAGGAAGGCCGAGATGCTTACAAAGAAAAGCGAGCACCAGATTTCGGAAAATTCCCAAAGCGTCCTTAATTAATGGATCAATCACTTTTAGATAGCTTACGTGTTGTAGCGCTGCCTACAAAAACAAATTTTCGAGGAATCAAAATCCGTGAAGTTGCATTGTTTAAGGGTGAGTATGGGTGGGCAGAGTTTTCACCATTTTTAGAGTACGAAGATGCAGAGTGTGCTCCCTGGTTAGCCTGTGCAATTGAAGCTGCAACGAAGCCAAGACCAAAGTTGTTTCGAAGCACTATTAATGTAAACGGAACAATTCCAGCCATAGACGATGAGAAAGAAATTTCCAAGATTGTCGATCTATATCCTGGTGTGAAAACCTTCAAAATTAAAGTTGGGGATAACACAGAACTGGACTTGGCTCGCATTAAAGCAGTTCGATCACTTCGTCCGGACAGCGCAATTAGAGTTGATGTAAATGGAGCATGGACAGTTGATCAAGCGGTTTCTTTTCTAAAGTTAGCTGGGGAAATTGAATACATTGAGCAGCCATGTGCAAGTGTCGAAGAGTTAAGAGAATTAAAAAAACGCATTGATGTAAAAATTGCCGGTGATGAAGTAATTAGAAAAGCAGTCGACCCCTTTGCTCTTGATCTAAATGGTGTCGTTGATATTCTCATGTTAAAGGTGCAGCCACTTGGTGGGATCAAACGGATACACAATTTAATTGATCACCATAAACTACCTGTCGTTGTTTCCAGTGCTTTGGAATCTGCAATAGGAATCGACTATGGCTTAGTTTTAGCAGGCTCGATTAATCACCTCGATTATGGATGTGGTCTTGCTACTGGCTCTCTACTAGCCAAAGATGTCGCCAACATTTCAATTGTTAGTGGACAAATGGAGATCTCTTCTCCTACGCCAATTTTTGATGGGTTGGATGTGTCGATAGAGCGCTTTGAATGGTGGAAGAATCGCATTATGAGAACGGCAGAGCTTCTATGACAAATAACGCCACGTCATTGGCGCGCGTAGTTGTTCGCCAGATCATTGAATCCGGTGTGAGTGATGTTGTCATCTCTCCAGGTTCTCGCAATGCTCCACTTTCTCTTGCATTCTTTGCAGCGGCTCAAGAAAAGTTAATCAGGATCCATGTTCGAATTGATGAACGCACTGCCGCATTTTTTGCACTTGGATTAATAAAATCCACTGGCCGGGCAGTACCAATTGTGTGCACAAGCGGAACAGCAGTTGCCAATTATCACCCCGCAGTTTTAGAAGCGCATCACTCTAATTTGCCACTTTTGGTATTAACTGCCGATCGTCCAGCCATGCTGCGTAAAACAGGAGCGAATCAAACGACTGAACAAGCACGCATCTTTGGTAAAGCAGTTCGATATTTCGCCGATGTTGACGGTCCTGTTTTTCCAATGGAGCTGCCACTAGATAGTTTGCGTTCTGGTCCAGTTCATTTAAATCTTCAATTTGATGAACCGTTGTTGCCAGATTCTGACTCTGATTGGTTGTCGCATATAAAGATTTCCCCACGTCTGCATAAAGATCGCAAAAAAAACGGAACTCTTCGGTTAGTAGGTGCACGCGGAGTTGTGATTATTGGTCACGATAGAGGTGGTTTGACCGTTGATGAGATTTCACAGTTCACCAAAGTTATTGGCTGGCCAGTAATTGCAGAAGATCCCTTGTCTTTTCCAGATGCGCTTCCACATGCTTCACTTTTCTTATCTTCACATGAAATTAGAAGCACATTGATCCCACAATCTGTTGTGGTAATTGGACGTACAACATTGTCACGATCCATCAACGCATTTATCAAGTTAAGTCCAATTACATATGTAGTTGATCAACGAGTAGCGACAGTAGATAGCGAAAGATCTGCCGATCGAATTTTCACCCAACTACCCGAACTTCAAGGTGTGATTCATTCTGAAGAATGGATTGCTAAGTGGAATAAAATTGCAGAGAGAGCCCATAAATTGATCGACTCTCTCGATGGTTGGAATGAGGCAGTAATTGCAAAAACTATTGCCTCCGAGATAGCCAATGACACGGCTTTGTTTATTTCATCTTCTCGGCCAATTAGAGACTTCGAAGCTTTTGCGTCACCTCGAAATGGTGTGACCACATATGCAAATCGAGGATTAGCTGGGATTGATGGAAATATTTCTACAGCCCTAGGGATTGCTTTTAATCACAAATCTACTATTGCAGTACTTGGAGATCTTTCCTTCTTGCATGATTTAACTGGGTTGATAAATCAAGAAGAGATTAATTGCAGATTCATTGTCATAAACAACGATGGCGGTGGAATTTTCTCCACCCTGCCACAAAGAGGAACACCTGGTTTTGAAACAGTATTTGGTACTCCTCATGGCTTAAATCCTGCCGCGATTGCACAATCCATGGGAATTAGTGCAGTTGAGATTAATTCCCTAAAAGATTTAGTAGCTCAAGTAAAGGCCCCAATTAAGGGAATCTCAGTAGTAGTTTGCAATGTACCAAACCGCGAATCTAACGCTGATAATTTAAAATCGATCGTGAATTCACTCTCTTCAATCTAGAAAGTTAGAAAGTGTGTTGTTCTAGCGCACTTCGCATGGGTGCAAACTTTGCTTGAGTCTCAGCAAGTTCAACGTCGGGATCTGATTCGGCCACAATTCCACATCCAGCAAATATTCGAATGGACTTTCCCTTTATTTCTCCGCCACGCAAGGCAATGCCAAGTTCTCCGTCACCAGCTGCATCTATCCAGCCAATTGGACCGGCATAACGCCCACGTGACATTGCTTCAATTTCAGAAATCAATGCAGCAGCAGCAGGACGCGGAGTGCCACATACTGCGGCAGATGGGTGAAGTTGTTCAAGAATTGTAAACGCATCAACGTGCGCCAAAGTTTCGGCAATTGCACCAGTTACGTCAGTTGCAAGGTGCATAACGTTGGCAAGGTGTAAAACAAACGGTGCATCTGGAACATTTATAGAGGTGCAAAAGGGTTCAATAGCTTCAGCAACTGATCGAACTGCGTATTCATGTTCTGCTAAATCTTTTGAAGAACGAGCAAGAGAGGCAGCTAAAGCTAAATCTTTTGAGTCATCACCAGTTTTACTAATTGTTCCTGCCAAAACTCGGGAGGTTAACATTCCACGAGATAAACGAAGAAGTAGTTCTGGAGTCGCACCAACAAATCTATCGACGCAGTACGTCCATGTAGTTGGATACTCAGAGGCTAGATTGCGCAATATTGGTCGAGGATCAATTTCACTTTCTGATCTATAGGTGATGTCACGAGCTAAAACAACCTTGGCTAACTCACCGTCTTTGATTCGCTGTACGGCTGTTGAAACTTTATCCTTCCATTCGGATTCTGCTAAAGATTCAGAATCATTGTGATCACTAACTGGTATTTGAGTATTGGTTGCAAAATTAGGAGAGGTATTGAGTATTGGTTGTTGCTCTGATCCAATCCAAGTAATCCACGTTTTGTCTTTTTTACTTCCAACAACAACATGTGGAATTACTAAGACAGATTCATCATCCGGAGAAAAAGAAAATGAAGTAAAAAGAACTGGACCAGTACCACTTCCGTGCACAGAGTTTGTTACAACAAAATTTTCTAACTGCTTTTCCCACCAAGCTCGGGCTTCAGCAAATCGATTTGGACCAGTGACGGTTTTTGTTGCATAAACTCCCCAACCGACTAAACCTTCACCACTTCGAACCCAAGCAAACGGATTGGAATCTGGAAGTAAATCCAACAACGGTAGGTGCTCACCGAGTCGAACGGTGGTGATTGGGGTTAGCTCTTTATTTGACATATCAATCCCAACCTTTCCACCCAAGAAGTTGTAGATGAGCCTACTTCACGAGAGAATGTCAGTATGTCTCGCGCTAATTTGAACAAAGATCCCGATGAAGTCGCGGCAATGTTTGACGGGGTCGCAAAACGCTACGACCTGGTAAATGACTTGTTGAGCTTGGGCCGGACCAAAGCTTGGCGCAAAGCGACCACTGCGATTATTGCGCCAAAAACTGGGATGCAGATTTTGGATTTAGCAGCCGGGCCTGGATCTTCCTCTGAACCACTGTATAAGGCAGGTGCCACTGTCTTTGCCACGGATTTCAGTGAGGGAATGTTGGCTCAGGGCCGTAAAGCCCGCCCTTATTTGAATTTTTCAAAGGCCGATGCACTCAATCTGCCATTTGAGGCCAATCGATTTGATGTTGTGACGATTTCATATGGCCTTCGAAACACTGTTACCTACGAAAAAGCCCTTACCGAAGCGCTTCGAGTAACAAAGCCGGGGGGCAGGATCGTGATTGCAGAGTTCAGCCAACCCACAAATCGGATTTTTCGCACTGTTTATACCAAGTACCTGATGAGGCTATTGCCTGCGATCGCCAAAAAGACCTCATCAAATCCAGATGCCTATGTTTATCTGGCCGAATCCATTAGGGCCTGGCCCGATCAGGCCGCCCTGGCAAAGAGCCTGGAAAAGGCGGGTTGGAGCAATGTCAGCTGGAAAAACCTGACTTTTGGGGTTGTTGCAGTTCACAGCGCTGTGAAGGGTTAGCGGTCATGGGCCACGCCATTTCCACCTTAGAATTTCGTCTGTGATTTCCTCAGCCAATCCATATATTCCCATCTTGGTGATAGCAGCCATTGGGTTTGGGTTTGCTGCATTTTCTGTGGTTGCCGGAGCGCTCGCTGGTCCAGCGCGCTATAACCGAGCAAAGCTAGACGCTTATGAATGTGGAATCGAGCCTTCACCTCAAGCTGCCGAAGGTGGACGTTTTCCAGTTAAGTATTTTCTTACTGCAATGCTATTCATAATTTTTGATATTGAAATTGTTTTCTTGTATCCATGGGCTGTAACTTTTGACTCCCTTGGACTTTTTGGATTAGTTGAAATGGTTATCTTTATTTCAACAGTCTTTGTTGCTTATGCATATGTTTGGCGACGCGGCGGATTGGAATGGGACTAAAAAATGGGTCTTGAAGAGAAAATTCCAAGTGGTTTCGTATTAACAACTGTTGAAAAACTTGCTGGTTATATGCGTAAAAACTCACTATGGCCAGCTACCTTCGGTCTTGCTTGCTGCGCCATTGAAATGATGGCTGTTGGATCTGCAGCAAAGTATGACATTGCACGATTTGGTGGCGAAGTTTTTAGAGCATCACCACGACAAGCCGATTTAATGATCGTTGCAGGTCGAGTATCAAATAAAATGGCGCCAGTACTTCGTCAAATTTACGATCAAATGTCTGCCCCTAAATGGGTAATTGCAATGGGTGCATGTGCATCGTCCGGCGGAATGTTTAACAACTACGCAATTGTTCAAGGTGTTGACCATATTGTTCCTGTAGATATCTATTTGCCTGGATGTCCACCTCGTCCAGAAATGTTGCTAGATGCAATTTTGAAGCTTCACGAACAAATCAACAACGAAAAAATTGGAACAAATCGCGCACAGATCATTAAAGAAGTTGAACTTGCTGCAATGAATGCAACGCCAACTCATCAAATGAAGGGTCTGCTTGCCTAATGAGTGATGGCATGTTTGGTCCAAAAGGAACTGGCGATACCTCTGGTTATGGGGGATTAGTCGCGAAAGTTGTTACTCCAGGCTCTTCTGAGCGCCCATACGGTGGTTATTTTGATGAAGTTACCGACAACTTAGAACGTGCTTATCCAGAGTTTTCTGATGCAATTGAAAGAGTTGTTATTGACCGAGGCGAATTAACACTTCACGTCAAAGCAGAAAAACTTGTGGATGTTGCATTTGTTTTGCGCGACTCTTTGAAATTTGAAATGTGTATGGGAGTAAACGGAGTTCATTATCCAGAGCAAACCGGACGTGAACTTCACGCTGTTTATCCATTGCTTTCAATGACAAAGAATCAAAGAATCCGATTAGAAGTTTCTGTTTCAGATTCGAATCCGCACATTCCTTCTTTAGTTGAAGTATGGGCTGGAAACAATTGGCATGAGCGTGAAACTTTTGACATGTTTGGAATTATTTTTGATGGCCATCCTGGTCTAACGCGAATCCTGATGCCTGATGACTGGAAAGGTCATCCACAACGCAAGGATTATGCACTTGGTGGAATTCCAGTTGAATACAAGGGTGCAACAACACCACCTCCGAGTGATCGAAGGAGCTACAAGTGACAACATTTGATCCATATGCACCTTCGCGAGATACAACTGAAGGAAAAGTTTTCTCTGTCACTGGCGGAGATTGGGATTCACTAGTACAAGAAATTGGCGCAACTAAAGAAGAGCGCGTTGTAGTTAACATGGGTCCTCAGCACCCTTCAACTCACGGTGTATTGCGATTAGTTTTAGAACTTGAAGGCGAGACAATCACCGAAGTTCGTTGCGGAATTGGCTATCTACATACTGGGATTGAGAAAAACATCGAGTTCCGTAACTGGACACAAGGAACTACTTTTGTAACTCGTATGGATTATTTAAGTCCTCTTCACAATGAGACTGCTTACTGTCTTGCTGTAGAAAAGCTACTCGGAATTACAAATGATGTTCCAGAGCGAGCAAGTGTTATTCGCGTAATGATGATGGAACTTAACCGCATCTCTTCACACATGGTTGCCCTGGGTACAGGTGCACTTGAACTTGGTGCAATGGGCCCTATGTTCTTTGCATTCCGTGACCGCGAAACTGTTCTTGAGATTTTTGAAATGATTACAGGACTTCGTATGAATATGGCATATGTGCGTCCTGGTGGAGTACAACAAGACTTGCCAGAAGGTGCTTATACAAAAATCCGCGAAGGCGTAAAGCTGATGCGTAAGAACTTTAAAGATAATGCAACTTTGCTCATCGGTAATTCAATTTGGATGAAGCGAACACAAGGTATCGGTTATCTAGACCTAGCAGGTTGTACAACTCTTGGAATTACTGGACCAGTTCTTCGTTCAACTGGAATGCCTTGGGATTTGCGAAAAGTTCAACCTTATTGCGGCTATGAAAACTATAACTTTGATGTTGTTACAGCAGACACATGTGATGTTTATGGTCGCTTCTTAATTCGTATGAACGAACTAGAACAGTCGCTTCGAATTATCGAACAATGTGTTGATAAGTTAGAAAAACTTCATGGAGCACCTGTCATGGTTGCAGATAAAAAGATTGCGTGGCCTGCTCAACTTGCTCTCGGTGGAGATGGATTAGGTAACTCACTTGATCACATTCGCGAGATCATGGGAACTTCTATGGAGTCATTGATCCATCACTTTAAACTTGTTACAGAAGGTTTCAGAGTTCCTGCTGGTCAGGCATATGCCGCAATTGAATCACCGCGCGGTGAGTTAGGTGCATCTGTTGTTTCTGACGGTGGTACTCGTCCGTATCGCGTTCACTTCCGCGAACCATCATTTAATAATTTGCAGGCAACTCCTGCAATGAGTGAAGGTGGAATGGTTGCCGACATCGTTGCAGCTGTTGCATCAATCGATCCTGTTATGGGAGGCGTTGATCGCTAATGGCATTTTCACCAGAAGATTTAAAAATCATGGAATCGATAATTAAGCGTTATCCACGTCCTCGCTCTGCAATCATGCCTTTACTTCACTTTGTTCAATCAAAGGCTGGCTATGTTACAAATGAAGGTATTGAATTAATTGCCGCCCAACTTGATTTAGAGGCTGCAGAAGTAACGGCTGTTTCAACTTTCTATACTCAGTACAAGCCATCTGCCATCGGTGAGTATCACGTTGGAGTCTGCACAAATACTTTGTGTGCCGTCATGGGCGGGGATGCAATATTTGCCTCACTGAAAGATCATTTAGGTATTGAAAATGATGGAGTAACAGAAGACGGAAAAGTTTCATTAGAGCATATTGAATGTAATGCTGCATGTGACTATGCACCCGTTGTGATGGCAAATTGGGAGTTTTACGACAACCAAACAGTCGAGTCTGCAAAAGAATTAGTTGATTCAATGCGTGCAGGTAATCCAAAACCACCAACTCGTGGACCAAATAAACTTGTTACCTGGAAAGAAGCATCAGCTGTTCTTGCTGGATTAAATGATGGACTCGCCAATGAAGGCGTACAAGCCGGGCAACCAACATTACTTGGATTAAAACTTTCGAAAGAAGGTAAGTAATGACAAAACTTGTTCCGGTTTTATCTGCGCATTGGGATGAAAAAGATTCTTTTACTCTTGAAGCTTATAAGCGACATGGCGGATATAAAGCATCTGAAAAAGCACTTGCAATGGATCCAGACGCAGTAATTCAACTAGTTAAGGATTCTGGGTTGCGCGGTCGTGGTGGTGCTGGATTTCCAACTGGTATGAAGTGGGGATTTATTCCACAAGGCGATAACAAAGATCACTACTTAGTTGTAAATGCCGATGAATCAGAACCTGGAACGTGCAAAGATACTCCGCTTCTTATGGCCAATCCACATGTTCTTATTGAAGGTTGCATCATCGCCTGCCATGCAATTCGTGCAAAGCATGCATTTATTTACATCCGCGGTGAAGTTACACATGTTGTTCGCCGTGTTAATCAAGCGATTGCTGATGCGTATGCGGCAGGAATTCTTGGAAATGGTGTCGATGTAGTTTTACACATTGGTGCCGGTGCATATATATGTGGCGAAGAGACTGCATTACTTGATTCACTTGAAGGTTTCCGTGGTCAGCCACGTTTACGTCCACCATTTCCAGCAATTGCAGGTTTGTATGCCCGCCCAACTGTTGTGAATAATGTTGAATCTATTGCTTCCGTACCTGCAATTGTTCTAAATGGCGCAGAGTGGTACCAATCCATGGGAACTGAAAAGAGCAAAGGAACAACTCTTTACTCCTTGTCTGGCCACGTAACCAACCCTGGACAATTTGAAGCACCACTTGGAATCACTCTCCGCGAGATACTTGAGCTCTCTGGTGGAGTACGCAAAGGACACAAGTTAAAGTTTTGGACACCAGGTGGATCATCAACCCCACTATTTACTGATCAACATTTAGATATTCCGCTTGATTACGAAGGTGTTGCAGCGGCAGGTTCTATGCTTGGAACAAAAGCTTTGCAGATATTTGATGAAACTACCTGTGTTGTTCGCGCAGTGTTACGTTGGACTGAGTTCTATAAGCATGAATCATGTGGAAAGTGCACTCCTTGTCGTGAAGGCACCTGGTGGTTAGTACAGATTCTTCGCGATTTAGAAGCTGGCAAAGGAACAGAAGCGGATTTGGCAAAACTACTTGATCTTTGCGACAACATTATGGGTCGCTCATTCTGCGCTCTCGGTGACGGTGCCACAAGCCCAATTACATCGTCAATTAAATATTTCCGTGATGAATACATCGCCCACTTAACAAATGGTGGTTGCCCATTTGATCCAGTTGCATCAACTTTATTTGTTGGGGCAGGTGCATAAGTGAGTGAAGTAGCAGTAGAGATGATTACCGTTGTAATCGATGGTTTCGAAGTCACGGTTCCGAAGGGAACTTTAGTGATTCGTGCAGCAGAGCAATTAGGAATTCAAATTCCGCGTTTTTGTGATCATCCACTTCTTGATCCTGTTGGCGCATGTCGTCAATGTTTAGTTGATATTGAAATTAATGGTCGCGCATTTCCAAAGCCTCAGGCTTCTTGCACAATTCCAGTTGAAACAGGAATGATCGTTAAAACTCAGTTAAC
>WLED01000059.1 GCA_009704445.1 Actinomycetota bacterium | reverse complement strand
GTTCCCTCGTCATGCGAATTCCTCTTGAAGGCGGCGGTCGCCTGGTTGTTGAAATGAATGCAGAAGAGGCCAACAATTTAAGCGCGGCTTTACACGCGGCAGTTGGTCTAGTTAAGAAGTAAATCCGATTCCAAAGCGATAGCCTTTGGTAATCATGTCGGCACTACCCATCGCATCTTCAATAGACATCAACAGCGCTGTCAAAGCTGACTCTATTGCCCTTGGTTACATTAAAAATAATGATGGTGAATTTGAATTCGTTGGCTCTCTT
Organism: Actinomycetota bacterium; assembly: GCA_009704445.1. Lineage (GTDB taxonomy): Bacteria > Actinomycetota > Actinomycetes > Nanopelagicales > Nanopelagicaceae > Planktophila. The sequence continues at coordinate 6,388 of WLED01000059.1, read as the reverse complement.
TTATCTGAGCTAGAAAGACATTTTGAAGTAAATTTCCATGACGAATTAGTATTTTTCTCCCCTGTAGGTAAAGCCGGTGAACTATTTGAAATTCCCGTAAATGCACACGATGCAAAAACCGAACGAGTATTTCTAGTCGGTCTTGGCGATCAAAGCGCTTCTGCATATAGATCCGCAGGTGCTGCAATCGGTCGTAAAGTTCGAGGAAAATCAACAACGGTATATTCCACAATCTCACAGGAAAAAGACCATGCAATTTCAATCTCACTTGGTGCATGGATGTGGAATATGAAGTCGGATAAGAAAGATGAATCTCCGACAATTCAGATTGCGACAAAAGATAAAAAAATAATTGAGACTGCATCTGTTATTGCCAAAGCTGTTTGTCGCGCTCGCGATCTCATTCATACCCCTTCAAATATTAAAACTCCAGCATGGATGGCAAAGCAGGCAGAAGATTTTGCCCAAGGTACTGGCTTGAAGGTGCAAACTCTTTCTGGTTCGCAGTTAAAGGAGTTTGGTGGACTTAGAGCTGTTGGTGGATCATCTCCAAAACCTGGACCGCGAATGATTCAAGTTTCCTATACTCCTAAACGGGCAGTTAAATCTGTTCGAGCGTTACCGCACGTGGTTTTGGTTGGAAAAGGAATTACTTTTGACACCGGCGGAATCTCACTCAAACGCCCTTACGACACAATGACTGCAATGAAATCAGATATGGCTGGATCTGCTGCAGTTCTTGCAACGTTAACGGCATTAGTTGATTTACAGCCAATGGTTAAAGTTACGGCTTTGATGATGATGGCGGAAAATTCATTTTCTGGCACTGCTCAACGTCCAAGCGATGTCATTAAGCATTTTGGTGGAACTACGGTTGAAGTTCTCAATACAGATGCAGAAGGCCGATTGGTTTTGGCGGACGGACTTGCATTTGCTGATTCCACGCTAGATCCTGATTATTTAATTGATATAGCAACGCTAACCGGTGCCGCAACTCTTGGTTTAGGTCGACAGTATGCAGCGATGTACACGCGCGATGATCAACTTGCAGAGGATTTTGTAAAAGCAGGTGAAGCATCTGGAGATCGTGTGTGGAGAATGCCGTTGGTTGATGATTACAAAGTAGCGTTAGAAAGTGATATCGCAGATTTGAATCACACCGCCGATAAAGGCGACTTCTCTGCCGGGTCTGTAACTGCGGCTTTATTTTTAGAGCATTTTGCAGGTAATCGACGTTGGTTGCATTTAGACATTGCAGGAACTGCAAGAAGTGAAGTAGATGCAGGCGAAAACTCAAAAGGTGGAACTGGTTTTGGTGTTCGCCTTCTTACACAATGGATTACTTCATTATGATTCGAATAGATCCACACTCTTTTTCTGAAAACTTTATTTCAGAGGATTACTTTAAATCACAAGCTCGTGCTCGGGGGATTGAACTTGGTGTAAATGACTCAACTCCAGGAGCCGGAGCATTTTTACGATTCCTTGCATTTTCTCTGCAGGCTCAATCAGTCGTCGAAGTTGGGACAGGATCTGGTGTTGGAAGTTTGTGGATTCTAGATGGAATGCGTTCTACTGGAACACTCACATCTATAGATGATGAGATGGAACATACTCAGATTGCTAAACTTGCTTTTGCCGAAGCCGATATCGCGCAAAACCGTGTCAGATTGATTACAAACTCAGTTATCGACGTAATTTCAAAGTTAACCGATACCGCTTATGACATGGTCGTGCTGCGTCATAATCCCGAAGATCTTAGTTTTGTAATTGGAGAGAGTTTAAGAATTTTAAGAAGTGGTGGAGTGTTGGTGATCGATAATTATTTTGGGGGCGGGAAAACTCCTGATGCTGCCCAACGTGATCCACGCACTGTTGCACTTCGTGATGCTGGGAAAATCATTAAGAATGACACAGAGCATTGGGTCAGCTCTATGCTCCCAGTTGGCGATGGATTATTACTTGCGACGAAGTTGTAGCAAACTAAGCCCATGATCTTTCCACGCAAGAAAAATCTACCGCCCGCTCCATGGTGGCAGGCGACACAAAAACCAGCCAGGGGCAACATTGTTTTAATTGCCCTGCTAGCTGGAAGCGTTGGAGGTTTCTTGGGAGTAACTGCAACCGGTGCTTCTATATTTAACGGAGCAACTTTGGTTTCATCAAATAGCGTAATTGAACGAGCGCCAGATTCTGTAGCAGGAATTGCACAAAGAGTTTTGCCCTCTGTAGTTTCAATAAGTACTTCATCAGTAATTGGTGGTGGCACAGGATCAGGATTCGTGATTGATAGTGATGGTTTTATTCTCACCAATAACCATGTAATTGATGGTGCCGCTCGTTCTTCTGGAACGATTCGCGTTACTCTCAATGATGGTGCTGTATATAGAGCCGAAGTCATCGGCCGAGATGCCCCATATGACTTAGCTGTGCTAAAAATTAAAGCATCTGGCTTAAAAGCACTTCAGTTTGGTGATAGCGACAAAATTGCAGTGGGAGATTCAGTTATTGCAATCGGTTCACCACTTGGGTTATCAGGAACTGTCACGACTGGAATTATCAGTGCTAAAGATCGAGCAGTAACTGCAGGTGATGCAAATACTGAAAGTTCGTACATCAATGCACTTCAAACTGATGCGGCAATAAATCCAGGAAATTCTGGTGGTCCACTTGTTGATGCAACGGGTGCGGTAATTGGAGTCAATTCAGCCATTGCATCATTAGGGATCAATTCTCAGATTGGCTCCATCGGTTTAGGTTTTGCAATCCCAATTAATCAAGCCCGTAAAACTGCCCAGCAACTCATTGAAAATGGAGTTGCTACATATCCAGTCATAGGAGTGACTTTAGATATGAACTTCACTGGTGCTGGTGCAAAAATAACGACAACAGACAATGCGATCATGCCAGGAAGTCCTGCCCAAGTTGCTGGGTTACGTGCCGGCGATGTCATTACATCCTTTGAAGGCAAAGCAATTAGTGGTGCTGAAGAATTAATAGTTGCTGTTCGTGCTAAAAATGTGGGAGATAGGGTCACATTGATCTACGAGCGTGGGGGAGTTAGCAAGACAACGTCACTTACTCTGACTGCGGCAAAGAAATAAGTACCGTAGGCTAACGCTATGTTCTTTGATATTGGTATTGGTGAGGTCTTTGGTCTTGCAGTACTAGCCATGTTTTTAGTTGGCCCCGAGAGATTACCCAAAGTTGCCAGTGAAGCTGCAAAGTGGGTTAAAAAGATTCGCGAGCTGGCAAACTCTGCAACTGCCGAATTAAAAGACAATCTAGGTCCAGGCTTTGAAGATTTACAACCAAAAGATTTGAATCCAAAAACTTTTGTGAAGAAACAGATTTCTGAGTTATTGGATGAAGAAAATCCGAAGTCACAATCCAACGCATCCAAGGCTATGATCGACCCTGATCTATTATGAGCATTTCTGATCAAGTCTTAGAGGCATTATCGCGCGTACAAGATCCAGAACTTCGACGATCCATCACCGAACTCGATATGGTTCAAGATCTCAAAGAATCACAAGGTCAAGTTTCACTCACGATTTTATTAACAATTGCAGCCTGTCCTATGCAGGATCGTTTGCGCAAAGATGTTACTGAAGCTGTTGCCGCTATCGAAGGTGTCAAAAGCGTTGAAATGTCTTTTGGGGTAATGAATGAAGAGCAAAGAAATAACGTTAAAAAGATTGTGCGTGGAGGCAGAGAAAAGTTCATTCCATTTGCACAGCCTGATTCACTCACTCGCGTTATTGGAGTTGCTTCCGGTAAAGGTGGAGTAGGAAAATCCTCAGTCACGGCAAATCTTGCAGTAGCTGCTGCAAAAAAGGGATTAAGCGTTGGAATTTTAGATGCAGATGTTTATGGTCACTCGATTCCGCGACTCATGGGTCTAATGGGAAAGCGACCAACTGCAATTGATCAGATGTTTATTCCCTTAGAATCTTTTGGAGTCAAAACAGTTTCAATGGAAATGTTCAAGCCTGAACGATCTGATCCTGTTGCATATCGTGGTCCTTTGTTGCACCGTGTTTTAGAACAACTCTTATCAGATGCTTACTGGGGTGATTTGGATGTTTTACTCATTGATCTTCCACCAGGAACGGGCGATCTTGCAATTTCGCTGGGTCAATTGATTCCCAACTCAGAAATTGTCGTAGTTACAACACCACAAATAGCTGCAGCAGAAGTTGCAGAGCGAGCTGGACGAATTGCACATCAAATACACCAACAGGTTATTGGTGTTATAGAAAACATGTCGGCTTTTCCATGTCCTACCTGTGATGACTCAATTTCATTATTCGGAGAGGGCGGAGGAGAAGAAACATCTCGCCGTCTTTCTCAGTTAGTTGGATCAGATGTTCCGCTCTTAGGAAAGATCCCATTTAGCCCACAACTGCGCACTGGTGGAGATGAAGGATCCCCAATTGTTGATCAACAACCAGATTCAGCAGCAGCGCAAGCGATTACGGAGATAGCCGAAAAATTGATGAAGCGAAGCAAGTCTTTACTGGGAGTCCGATTGGGAGTCTCTACGTAGTTCTTTAGAAATCTCTTGCGCTAAATCTGACAGTTCACTTCGCATGAAATCACGTGTTGCAACTTCTCCTAAAGAGTTTCGCAATGATGCAAGTTCACGAGTCAGATACTCTGTATCAGCAATTGATCGCTCATTTTGTTCGCGATCTTCATTGATCTGTATACGGTCTCTATCTGCTTGGCGATTTTGAGCAAGCAAAATCAAGGGCGCAGCATAGGAGGCTTGAAGAGACAAAATTAATGTCAAGAAAATAAATGGATAGTCATCAAAACGCAGATCCTTCGGCGCAGTGAAATTCCAAATAACCCAGCTCGCCACAAAAACAGTCATGTATACAAGGAAACGAGCTGTACCTAGAAAACGCGCAAAACGCTCAGATAAACGGCCAAATGCCTCACTATCAATGTGTGGGCGAAGCGAACGTCGCGTTTGACGAGGAGTATCTAATCCATAGTTGCGTGCCATTTCTCCTCCTTAAAGATTTTCTGACTCAAAAGTAATGGGTGTTTTTTCGCGGTGATCATGTCGCCAGTTCTCTGGCAGTAAGTGATCAAGCACGTCATCAACTGTTACTGCGCCAAGCAGTCTTTCATTTGAGTCAACTACTGGCAAAGAAAGCATGTTGTAGCTGGCCAAATGTGAAGAGACCTCATGTAATGAAGCATCTGGATTTATTCCCTTGGAATCATGATCAACGATTGCCCCCAGCAGAGTTGCAGGTGGTTCACGCAACAATCGTTGATAGTGCACAACTCCTATGAATCGACCCGTTGGTGTTTCAGTTGGTTGGCGACAGATGTAAATCTGAGAAGCAAGTGCTGGTGAAATCTCTTTTTGCCGAACCGATGCCAAGGCATCTGCAACCGTAGAGTTTGCAGTTAAAACTATTGGCTCTGTTGTCATCATTCCACCGGCTGAATAATCTTCATACGTCATAAGCCGTAAGACATCTTCTGCATCTTCAGGTTCCATTAAATCAAGAAGTGCATTTGCACGCTCTTCTCCAATTTCACGCAGCAAATCTGCCGCATCATCAGGATCCATCTCACCTAATACATCTGCCGCTCTTTCGCCCTCTAACTCTGCCAACAAAGAGACACGATCTGTTTCATCCATCTCTTCTAGTACATCTGCAAGGCGTTCATCATTTAAACCGCTTGCAACTTCAATTCGACGCTTGGGTGCAAGCTCCTGAAGTACCGCCGCTAAATCAGCTGCACGAAGATTGGCAAGGGTGGATAAGAGATTAACAACCCCTTGATTTTGTTCAGGGAATGCAAAACCAGTGACTTCTTCCCAAGCAACAGTGGACGTTGCACCTTTGCGGCGTAGTCCGCGACCACGGCGCATAATGTGCACTCGCTTTATTAGCCAATCACCGGACGGTGTTTGTTCCATAGCCATATCTTCTACAACGACTGCTTCATTTGTTTCAATAAGAGTTATTGACCGATCTAGCATTTCGCCGAGAACAAGAACTTCACCAGGACGTGTATCAAAACGTCGCATGTTAAGTAACCCTGTGATTACAACAGCTCCGTTTTCAATCGAAGTTACTCGTGTTATAGGAACAAAAATTCGTCGGCGAAGTGGAACTTCAACTACAAGCCCTAGAATTCTTGGCGGTTCATTATTTGTTCTAAGGGTCGCAACAGCATCTCGCACCTTTCCTACTGGATCACCATTTGGATCAAAGACCGCGGTTCCAGCAAGACGGGCAAGAAATACTCGGTTTAAGAGATTGCTGCTCATAGGTTAAGGGTACCTTTGTCCCATGAGCGCAAGCCAATCAATTAGTCGAGATCACCACACGGCAATACCTGCCAAACCAGATCTCAT
>WLED01000058.1 GCA_009704445.1 Actinomycetota bacterium | reverse complement strand
TAAGTTGTTTTTTCTAATATTGAATCAACGCATGCTTTTAAAATACCGAAGCCATCTCGCGTAGGGATGATCAGGCTTACTAGAGGTTCTGGTTTAGGTATTGGCCAAAAATGCCGATACAGTTTTGGCCTTATTTGTGCCACCTTAACTGCTTTATTGATTCCTTTTAAATGCTTTGCTACGACACGCAGACTCTCGTCACCTTGAATTCTTTCAATATTCTGAGTGGGCCTGATGTTGATGTCTTCAATTTGCTCATTATTTTTTCTGATCCTTTGGTGGTATAAGATCGCAGGGAGATGGGCAGTTTTGACTTTGTCTGGTTGCGCCCTTCGTGGTTGATTTGTATCTTTTAAATGCTCAATGACTCGGAGATTGAGCTCGTGATCGTAGGCATATTGATACTGTTCGCTCCAGCCGCCTAATTTTTTAAGCATTAAGCGATCAAAAATACCAAAACTCCCAATGTAATTCTGGCAGTATAAAAGATCAGGTGAAATATCAGGCTTATGAAATGGATTGAGTCTATGCCCTAAATGATTTAAATGATCATGGTCAGTGTAAGCGAATTGAAGTTTTTTAAAAGAAACTTTTGCCTTAATAATTTCATAGGTGGCGTGTTCTGCAATCTGATCACCCAATTGAATAATGGCAATGAGCTTGCCTTTTGAAAGCGCTAACCCTTGATTGCATGCCTTGGCCTGATTTTTGCTAGTAACTGTCTTGAGAAATACATTTTTTTTTGCATACGATTGCAAATCACTTGGTAATGACTCGATACATTCATTTAGTGATGTAGCAACTTGGCTTTGGTACTGCTTTTGACTGATGACTACTAACTCCCAATGGGGTATAGACTGCCTTAGCACTGAATTTAGAGTGTCTTTTAGGTAATGTAGCCCAGTCTGGGTTGCAATGAGTCGTGGTCCTTGCGATGCGGTGATCGGGATTATGTAGGATATCTTCATTTGGAAGATGCGTTATTCACCATTAAAGTCGTAGTGAATGAAAATTCACCTTAATGCAGCTTCCATCGCTTTAAATTGGCTAATTGCTCTTCTCTGCTGGGGATGCGTCTTGCTTCAACGTGCTGTATGTGGTATCGGTAATCTACCAGTGGATTCTTATTTTTCTTAAATAACGAGTCATACCGATTCCATAAGACTTCAAACTCGTCTTGAGGTATGTTTTCATAGCCCTTCAAATCAAATTGCTTGCCAATCTTGTTCATCATGCGGCTCATGAAGAAGTTCTGCGTTAGTCTGGCTAAGCGCAAGTTGTAAATATTCTCTGCACCAATTTGCTCTGAGAGTACCGCCTCCAGTTTTGTTGCTTTGCTGATATAAATTAATCGCTTGCAAATCCGGTTGGATCGCACTCTGAGTTCGTAGGTCTGTTTCTTGCTGTGGATTGGTGGGGTTTGTAAATCAAAATGGAGCTGAGAGCTAAATACATTTGTTCTAATCCCCACCTCCAGCATGTAATAGCCTGCTGGAATCTCTTCCTTGGAAATAAGCATTTGTTTTGTAAAGGCAAAATCCTCTTTTTTAAATTCCCACTGCAACTGCCTTAAGGGGAGGCGATCCCGGTAGCGGTAGAACATCTGCACATCGAGGGTATTGAGACCATTTTCAGCAATGCTCTTAAAAAAGCGCTTAAATTTAGAGCCTTGTATCGGCAGATTAAGGTCCGCCGCTTTGGGGTTAGCAATAATTTGATTTAATAATTCTTGCTCTTGTTGACCCCACTTAAAGGCCGAGAAACGGCCTTCGGTAACCCGTTCACGCAAAGCCCAATCAATTACCTTGCCAACAATAAATTGATGAAACTGCTCCGATAAGGAGTTTTTACCATTGGCTTTGGCAGTGCTAAGAAAGTCGCGCTTGATTGTTTGGTTTGATAGCTTTGCCATGGGTTAGTTGTGACCTTTTTTAATAAGTTCAGTTACCTGCAGCAATATTGCCGACGTTAACAATGGGATATACCGCTGATACCAGGATATTGAGGAACTTTTGTAGCTCTACTGATGAGGCGTTGGATACGTAGAGCACATCCTTGTTTTTAATAGCAAAGTTTTGAGCTGTTAAAAATGCCGAGCCATCGGTCAGGTTCATGCGGTAAATGACGGGTACTTTATTTTCTGCAGTTTTGATGCCCCTCTTGGCCTCTTCTGGTACTGCCTCAGGTTCTTCAAAGCGGAAAATAAATACGCCTCTTGCATCCGCGCGGTTATCTTGTACGCCGCCCACTCGAGCCAACGCTTGTACTAAGGAAATGCCTTGAGCCTCAAAGGTGACCTCTTGATTTTGACCTGTTGCTCCTAAAGCGGTAAAGCTGTAGGGCTGAAAGTAAGCTGTAATCACATCACCCGAGGTAAGCGGGATATTTTGTTTGGGGTCTTTGATAACGGACTCGAGTGGCATGCTGTGTACTTCGCCATTGCGTGCTAACTGAATCGTGATCTTATTAATGGGTTGCTTGACTCCGCCTGAAGCGGCAATGACGTCAAGTAATTTCTCTTGTTTTGGTGAGAGCGGAATGAGCTGGCTGGTATTGACTTCACCCACAACGGTTACTGCAGACGTAGTGTTGCGTGTCATACGAACTAACACCTGGGGGAAGTTGGCTTTTCCCTTAAGGGCTGCGGTGATTTCAGTGCCGATATCTTGGGTGGTTTTGCCAGATACTTTGATCGTGCCCACAAACGGAATCGAGATTATTCCATCGAGGCTGACCATTTGCTCGGGTAGGGTGGTAGCTTTGGAAGTAGAGGCATTGACAATGGAGAGCGATGCGCTTGAGGTGCTACCAAACAGCATGGCTGGCGAGGCTTCCCAAATATTTACTTCTAACACGTCGCCTGGCCCTACGATATTTCGGTTGGCGGGCACTGCTTGGAAGAGATTTGCAAACTCACTGCGTTTTTTAGATTGGTTGATTTCTCGTAAAACGCGCTCGGTCACATCAATCAATTGCACCGTTGGCGCATTGGGATCCGCCTGTAGCGATAAATTATTACTTGAACCCACATCGCCCCGTATGGGGCCAGAGCCTGGTAGCCAGGTATTAAACAAAGAACAAGCACTTAAGCTCGATAACAATAGCACCCCTAGTATGGTTTTACTGACCGCAAAGGTATTGCGCCCGATAAGGCAAGTACGCTGTAATGGAGGGGAATTTAGTTGCATTAATGACAATTGCCATAAAATTGATAGGCAGCATCCATTGATGCAAAGGGGTGCAGTTGCCCTTGATGCAAAACATAGGCCTGGTCACAAAATTCCTTAATGCTAGCTTGTGAGTGCGAGACCATCACAATCGCTTTCTCTTTTTTCTGATTGAGGGCATCTCGGCAGCGCTGCGTAAATCTTGAATCGCCAGCCGATAAACCCTCATCGATCAATAAGCAGTCAAAGTCAAATGCCATTGACAAGGCAAAGGCTAATCTGCCGCGCATGCCTGCAGAATAGGTTTTAACGGGCTCCAGTAAAAAAGTGCCTAATTCCGTAAAGTCACTGACGTAGTCTTTAACCATGCTGGGGTTAACGCCGTAAATGCGGGATAAGAAGTAAATATTATCTAGGCCCGTGAGGCTACCTTGCATACCGCCGGAATAGCCGAGGGGCCAAGAGATTGACATATAGGATTGAATATCACCCGAGTCGGCTTTTTCCAGGCCGCCAATCAGGCGAATGAGCGTGGACTTGCCCGCCCCATTACGACCCAGAATTGCCACTTTTTGACCTGGGGTGACAGTCAAATCAATCCCCTTTAAAACGGGCAGCATCCGGCCATGCAGGGGATAGGACTTGGTGACGTGATGGAGGGTGAGCATGTATTTTTGTTTGAGCGTATGTTTGAGTTTGGGCTTTTTCGTATCTTATTTTTAGTCAGCTGTAATGATTTTCTTCACGCGCTGCAGTAGCAGCAGGGCGGCGCCGGTCAAAACAATATTGCAAGTGACTAAATAGGAGATGGAATATTTGGCATTAATGCCAACGCCAAAATAACCTTCTCGTAGCATTTCTACGGCATTGACCATGGGCGAGTACAGTAAAATGGTTTGCGCAGCTTCGGGTAGCCAGCTCACCATCGTAAAAGCGCCCGTAAAGGGTAATGTGAGGTACATGGCCACATGCCAGACGCGTTCAAAAATTTCTGAACGCTCATCTAAGTAGACCGCAATTAATCCAGCTGCAATCACAAACCAACCTAAAAGTATCCATCCGATCACCACTTGCAAGGGATCGGATGGGAGATGCATAAGGCCTAGCTCTGTAAATAAAATAGAAAGTACTAAAAACGACACGGTGACTGCAGCAAATTCTAGTAAACCTCTGCTAATGGCAATATCAAAGATCGTAACCATACGGTGATAGAGCAAGGCTTTATTGGCTTTAATACTATTTGAAGTGCGTCCTACACAGTTGCGCCAAGCCACAATTGCGGAATAACCCGTTAGAGCAAACCCCGCTACTGGAATAGTGCCCTTAGCATGACCACCCATATAGGTCCATAGGATCGTAATGCCAATCGAGAACATCATAGGCTCAACAAACATCCATAAGAATCCAATGTTGTGGCGTCCAAAGCGAGTAATCATCTCCCGCAAGACAAGCGCTTTGATGACTCGAATTTGAACGCAAAGGCATTGCCACAAATCCTTTAGGCTCATCGTATTAGTTCTGGTATGTAATGGGTTCTGCGTGTTAGGCATGGTGCTGATGCTCCTTCACGCCGGCAATAATCATCGAGGCAATGCCCCAAAGTACCAAACCTAATACAAAGGTGGTGATAATGCCCCGAATGCGTTTTGGCTCAAGCGCTTGGTCGGGTTTGCTAGGCTCGGCTACGCGTTCTAAATACAGTTGCTTTTTGATTGCCTCAATTCGGGCTTGCTCTAAGGAGGCAAACGCAGCAGCTAAGTTGCGATCGGCAAAGTCTTTTTCACTACCCAGTTGCTGAAAAACCGCAACTTGTTGCTCGGATGGTCCAGTTTGCTTCTGGTTTCTAAATTGATGAATCTTTTGATTAATACCCTCCACTTTAGCTCTTGCTAATTCCACCTCTTTTTGGGCAAATTCCAACATATCTTGGCGCGCTCTAAGGTTTAGGCGGTTGATCAGTGCCTCACTTAATTCATTGAGTTGCTGATTCACCACGTAGGCAAGCTTGGGATCGAATGCGCGAACGCTTAAGGTGGTAATGCCGGAGCTATCATCGTGAGCAATGCCAACAATACTGCTGAGGTAGTATTCGTAAAAACGCTCTAGGCTGCTATCCCAAAAGCGAATACCAGCAAAGCGGTGTAGACGATCAATGCTGCTTTCCGAATACGCGGCTTTGATATTGAGCTTTTCATTTAATTTAGCTAATGCATCTCTAGACTGAATGAAATTTTCTGCCGTATAGGAGTCATTTTCGGAGTTATTGAGTCCCATCTTTCCGATGACCCCACCAAAACCACCCCCTAAATTTGACATCGAATCTTTGCTAGCAGAGCGAATGGTAAAGCGTGACTCGGAGATATAAATATCCGAAGCAATGAAGCTAAAGTAAACCATTGATATTGCCGTTGGAATGATGACTAGACCAATAGCTAGCTTATTTTTAGCGATGCCAATTTTATTAATACTGCCTAATAAGGAAAGCAGTTGGGTTTTGTAAGGGGCGATGGACACACTCATTTTTTTACGTCCCTAGAGCGCTTGTATAAATCGACAATCTCTAAAACTGTTTCCCGTTCGCTCGCCTGCAGTTCAGAAAAGGATTGAAGAAGGTGCAAAATTTCTCTGTCTACTTTGCGTCGGGTATTCAATTCATTATGAGTAGGGGGATTGCTTGGCTTGAATGCAACATCGAAGACAGACACATCAAAGCCTAGCCATCTCGATAGAGTTCGCATCCGCGCACTTTGCGGTATGTTGATCCCAAGCAACCACTTTCTTACAGTCTCTCCTGAAATAGGCTCAATACCTTCAGGCGAGGCTAGAGTAAAGTCCCTGGCGATACGCGAGGCACTGGGTACCTTACCGTATTTAGCGGTCAAGCACCGTTTAAATTCATTTACAAACGCATTTTTAAGCTCAACCATTTATCAGGGTGCAACCTTAAAAGTCAGATTTACCAATAATTATTGTTTTTATAATCTATTTTTTACACCTATTTACCAATAAAAAGTGGATAAATCATTCTCTCGGGGGGGGGTCTTTGTAAGTAGATCGCCACTAGAGATGCCCCTTTGATGGGCATCCCATGCCTTGTATTTCATGGGCAACCTCTTGTTTAGGCGCTAATTTTTATTCAGACTAATGAGCTATTGGCTCACCAAGCGAGCCTGATCCAATAAAGAGTGGAAATTTTTTCATAAATTGCTGTGGGGGGCTTTGGGGATTTTTTTGAAGAAGTAATGCTTTAGATGGGTTTGCTAGTGTTTCCATAGACAACAAAAAACCCCTTACGTTTTTATTCCATAAGGGGTTTATTGTTAAAGCTAGACAGCACCATTATCAATAATGGTGGAGTCGGCGGGAATCGAACCCGCGTCCGCAAACACTCTACAACAAGTTCTACATACTTAGTCTAATTATTTGATTTAACCAGTGCAACGCGAATCGACACGCTTTGCATTAGCGATTCACTAGATTTTCGAATCATCCCTCGTGACTCGAGATGACCTTATCTCTTGTATATGACCCTGATGTAGCTTTCGCTACCTGACCCAAGAGAGAATCAGTTCAGGGGCAGCCGCAATTAAGCGGCTAGTGCGTAACGTTCGTCGTTAGCAGTTATTGCATTCCCATTGATTTACGAGATAACGGGTCCTCGGTATGCCCTTG
>WLED01000057.1 GCA_009704445.1 Actinomycetota bacterium | reverse complement strand
CTCCAACATGTATTGTGCCAATGGCGGCGACCATCTTCATCATATTCAAGCCATGCAACTATGTGTGGTGTTGCTAAAGGAATCAGCTGATCACAACCTGGGCATCGATATGGCTTTGTAGATCCCGAACCAGTTAATCGGCGAACAATATACGTCCCATCTTTGTGATCTTCTCTACTCTCACCCGTAGAGGCAATATTGATTTCACGCGGTTCAACCGGCTTTTCTCGCTTCTTTGGATAATTTCTACGCGGGCTCACAGGAGTATTTTCGCATAGTAAAGTATCGGCATGAGCCTCATCGAAGTTAAAGGCCTCAAGAAAAACTATGGTGCTTTGCAGGCAGTTCGCGGACTCGACCTTCAGATCGAGCAAGGTGAAATCTTCTCTCTTCTTGGCCCAAACGGGGCTGGCAAAACTACAACTGTAGAAATTCTCGAAGGTTTCAGAGTTCGGGATTCAGGATCTGTCAGCGTGCTTGGCATTGATCCACAAATTAAAGGTCAAGAATCGCGTGAATGGCGAAACCGTATTGGAATAGTTTTACAAAACTCGGCAGATGCTGGTGACTTAAGCGTTGGTGAAACAGTTGAACACTTCAGTAACTACTACTCAAATCCCTTAGATGTTCAGCACGTTATAGACAGTGTCGGTCTATCTGAAAAACAAGGCGCACTCATTCGAACTTTATCTGGAGGTCAACGCCGTCGATTAGATGTTGCACTTGGAATCATTGGAAATCCAGAGCTCTTGTTCTTAGATGAGCCAACAACTGGCTTTGACCCTCAGGCACGGCGTGCATTCTGGTCGCTTATTCAACAACTTCGAAGTGATGGAACAACAATTCTTTTGACAACGCATTATTTAGATGAGGCGCAAGCACTTGCTGATCGAGTTGCTGTCATCAACCATGGCCAAATAGTTGAGGTCTCTACCCCAACTGAACTAGGTGGTCGCGCCACGGCTCAGGCCACTGTTCAATGGCGTGATGGAGCACAGATCAAGTTGGAGAAAACAGATAACCCAACAGATCTTGTTACCAAACTTTCGACTTCATTTGGTGGAGAAGTGCCTGAATTGATTGTGACAAGGCCATCTCTAGAAGATATCTACCTTGAGATGATTGGGAATCCAGATGAATAAGATTCCTAGCGCCCTAATAATTGGACTTCGACGTGGAAGTTTAGAGATTAAACAGTTTTCACGACAAAGAGAGTCTGTAGTATTTACATTATTTTTTCCGGTTATTTTGTTGGTCATTTTCGGTTCGGTTTTTCAAAACACTATTGCACCAGGTGTAACTTTTTCACAGTACTTCGTGGCAGGCATGATCGCGTCGGGACTTGTTAATACTGGTTTTCAAGCTCTTGCAATCACAATTCCAATGGAAAGAGATGTTGGCGCTCTCAAGCGGTTACGTGGAACACCAATGCCAGCTTCTAGTTATTTCATAGGAAAAGCGATCCTGATTTTTGCAAGCATGGCTGTACAAATCTTTATGTTGCTCGGATTTGGTGTCCTGTTTTTTGGATTAGAGATGCCGACTGAAATTAGCAAGTGGATCACTTTTACTTGGTTGGTAATCTTGGGTAGTGCCTGCTCAACTGCACTTGGAATTGCCTTTTCAATTGTTCCAAAATCTGGAAGAGGAGCATCGGCCGTTGTCTCTCCAATAGTTATCATCCTTCAATTTTTTAGTGGAGTTTTCTTTGTATTTACCCAGTTGCCTTGGTGGATGCAGCAAGTTGCAGCGATTTTCCCTCTCAAATGGTTAACTCAAGGAATGCGTTCAGTTTTTCTTCCTGATTCTTTTGCAGCAGAAGAAGTTGCCGGTTCTTGGGAAATAGGACGAACATTAATTATTCTCTTGATTTGGCTTGCAATTGGAATCTATTTCTCGGTCAGAAAGTTTAAGTGGGACCGTGATTAAGCGCCTTCTTCTAGCGGTTCTAGTTCTTTCGCTCATAACTCCTGCAGCTGTATTGCCTTCTCATTCAGCAACTAGTTCACCTGCACCCACAAAGAAGCCAACGGCAAAGCCAACGGTTACGAAGAAACCGACTGCAAAGCCAACGGTTACAAAGAAGCCGACAGCAAAGCCAACGGTTACAAAGAAGCCGACAGCAAAGCCAACGGTTACAAAGAAGCCGACAGCAAAGCCAAAGGTAAAGAAAAAACCAAAGCCAAAAGCAACCTCAAAAGTAGCCCCTCTGCCAACTCCTGTTTGGCCTCCCAAGGGTTATAAAGTCAGCAGTAGCGGAAACACGTACGCAAGAATTCCTACAGTAGATGATCTTAAACGGCTATCTAACACTGATGCAGTCTTAGAAAAATCACTTGCGGTCAAAGAAGATGGAGTAAGAGTTTGTGAAAAGTATGCATGTGGTGCAATTCAAGTTGTTTCATCTGTTGGCTGCACGTACTGGGTTGTTACCGCTGATGTTCGCAACCAAGTATCCGCAACTGATAAAACTTTAAAGGTTTTGGGTCAACTCCGAACTACGTATGTCAAAACTTCACCAAAGCAGTTTGTAACCGTTCTTTTAGTCAGTAAAGAGTTGTTAGATCCACTTCACTCCATAGGAAACTTCAAAGCAGATTGTCGCAATGATTCTCCTGCTGAAACGGTTCCAAGCACAACGTACACAAGCAACCTTTAGCGATTAGCCCCTGGCACCCAGAGCTGATCTCCTATTTCTTTATTGGCATCTCTAGCCAAAACAAAGAGTAGATCTGAACAGCGATTTAAATACTTTGCGGTCAATGGATTTACTCCACCACCAAATGCATGAATTGCAGCCCAGGTGCGTCGTTCGGCTCTACGAACAACAGTGCGCGCTACATGAAGGTGTGCGGCAGCTGTGGTTCCTGATGGAAGTACAAAAGAACGCAAAGACTCTAATCCTGCATTGAATTTATCGATCTGTTCTTCCAAATAAACTACTTGTGATTCAAGCACTCGAAGTGGTTCAAATGCTGGTGAGTCCACAACTGGTGTACAAAGATCAGCACCAACATCAAAAAGGTCATTTTGAATTCGAACTAAAAGTGCGCGAACTTCATCGGATAACTCATCTGCTGCAAGGACTACACCGATCGTTGAGTTAGCCTCATCAACAGTTGCATACGCCTCTAACCGTGGATCATTCTTTGAAGTTCGGCTCATGTCTCCCAGTGAGGTTGTTCCATCGTCACCGGTCTTTGTATAAATGCGCGTTAAATTAACCATGGCCCTAGCCTATAAGTAGACTCCGCCTATGGCATCTCACGTGGCATCTGCCGACCGCTTCCGCATCGTTGGAGGCATGCCGCTTAATGGTCAGGTGGTTGTCACAGGGGCAAAAAACTCGGTTTTAAAGTTAATGGCGGCATCCTTGTTGGCTCCTGGAAAAACCGTAATACGAAATGTCCCCGCAATTGCAGATGTCGAGATTATGTCCGAGCTTTTGACTCGTTTGGGTTGCACAATTGAAAGTAGCTCAGGTGTCCTCACGATTGATGTTCCCACACAACCAGAGCATCGCGCAGATTACGACTTGGTAAGAAAAATGCGAGCTTCCATTAATGTTTTGGGACCCCTTGTTGCCAGAGTTGGCAAAGCCGAAGTTGCTCTTCCCGGTGGAGATGCAATTGGATCACGTGGATTAGATTTTCATATTAAAGGTTTAGAAATTCTTGGCGCAAACGCGCATATAGAGCATGGATATGTCGTTGCAAAAGCGGACAAGGGTTTAACTGGTGCATCTGTAGATTTAGATTTTCCAAGTGTTGGCGCAACTGAAAACATAATGACAGCTGCAGTACTTGCACGTGGAGTGACAACTATTGAAAACGCTGCACGCGAGCCTGACATTGTTGATTTAGGAGAATTCCTCATTTCGATGGGAGCAAAAATAGAAGGTCTCGGTACATCAGTTATTTCAATCACTGGTGTTGAAAAGCTCTCTCCCACCGATCACACAACTGTTGCCGATCGCATCATTACTGGTACCTGGGCCTTTGCAGTAACAATGACCGGTGGAGACATTTCAATTCTCGGAGCACGGCCAGAGCATCTTGAACTACCATTGGAAAAGTTAGCCTCTGCTGGAGCAGTCATAACTTCTATTCAAGGTGGAATACGAGTGCGCATGAATCATCGACCACAATCAATTGATGTTGCCACCTTGCCATATCCTGGATTTCCAACCGATCTCTTGCCGATGGTTATAGCTCTTAATTCAATTGCCGATGGACATTCTTTAGTAACTGAGAATGTTTTTGAATCCAGATTTATGTTTGTTAATGAACTAATTAGATTAGGTGCCCAAATCAATGTCGATGGGCACCACGCTTCCATTACTGGAGTTAAAGAGTTATCTGGGGCCCCTGTCGAAGCGCACGATATTCGCGCGGGTGCTGGATTGATTTTGGCTGCATTGGTTGCAGATGGAGAAACCACCGTAGATCAGGCTTTCCACGTTGATCGCGGTTACCCAAACTTTACCCAACAACTTCAAGAATTAGGTGCAAAGGTGGTTAGAGAATGAGTGTGCAAAAACCTGACCGTAACCTGGCATTAGAACTGATTCGTGTGACTGAAACAGCTGCACTTGCAGCAAGCCCATGGGTTGGTCGAGGTCAAAAAGATTTGGCAGATGCAGCTGCGGTGAAAGCAATGCGCGAGATGATCAATACCGTAGACATGCGCGGAGTGGTCGTCATCGGTGAAGGCGAAAAAGACAACGCTCCCATGCTCCACAATGGAGAAGAAGTTGGCAATCAAGATGGGCCCCACTGTGATGTTGCTGTTGATCCAATTGATGGAACATCGCTGACTGCAAATGGAATGAATGGCGCAATTAGCGTGATCGCTCTTGCTCCACGTGGAACTATGTTTGATCCTGCAGGGGTTTTTTACATGGACAAGATTGTCACTGGTCCCGCAGCGGCTCATGTCATTGACATCAAGGCCAGTGTTGCCCAAAATATTCAAGCAGTAGCAAAAGCAAAAGGTCTTAAGGTTGGTGAAATTACAGTTGTAGTTTTAAACCGACCACGACATGAAAAACTGATCGCAGAAATTCGAGCAGCAGGTGCACGCATTCGCTTGATTCAAGATGGAGATGTTGCAGCTGCAATTGAAACAGCGCGTCCGGATGCAGGCGTCGATCTACTCATGGGAGTTGGTGGCACACCTGAAGGTGTTATTACAGCAGCTGCAATGATCTGTCTAGGGGGCGCCATTCAAGGACAACTACACATTGATGGCAAGAATTCAGGTCCAGTTCTAAAAACCCGCGATCTAGTTTCGTCAGATGATGTTTTTCTAGCTGCAACAGGAATTACTGACGGAGAGTTAGTTCACGGAATTAGATACACACCCTTTGGCGCGTTGAGTCAATCAATTGTTATGCGTGGAAAATCACGTACGGTTCGAATTATCAACACCGAACACCACTTGAATCAAGAGTAGTAAAAATACAAGCAATCAAAGTTAAATTTGCTGAAAGAAAGTTATTACACGAAAAGAATACGATAAGAAAACTAATAGATTTTGTGAGAGTTTTTCTTAACCAACAGACTCTGTAAGAATTGAGACTCGATTATTGGCAACCGATAAGAAGCCACCACTGACTTTAAATTCAGTGGTGCTTCCATCGCTTGCTTCAATACTGACTTGTCCATCGACTAGCACTCCAAAAAGCGGGGTGTGATCGGTCAAAATACCAATGTCACCTTCAACTGTGCGGGCAGAAACAGATACTGCTTCACCCGACCAAACTCGCTCTGCTGGAGATACTAATTCGACTTTGAGTGTCATTGTTAAATTACTTTCCTACGTTTGCAGCAAGCTCAGCTGCATTGCGCTCGACGTCATCTAACCCACCGCACATAAAGAATGCCTGCTCAGGAACATGGTCATACTTTCCATCAGCTAACGCTTCGAATGCTGCAATTGTCTCTGACAGAGGAACAAATGAACCATCGATTCCGGTAAAGACCTTTGCAACGAAAGTATTTTGTGACAAGAAGCGCTGAATACGACGAGCGCGACCTACTAGCACGCGATCATCTTCAGAGAGTTCGTCAATACCAAGGATTGCAATGATGTCTTGTAGATCCTTATAACGCTGCAAGATTTGCTTAATTCGGTTAGCAACACGGAAGTGATGTTCACCGATGTAGCGTGGATCCAAAATGCGTGATGTTGAGTCAAGTGGATCCACAGCTGGGTAGATACCGAGCTCTGAAATCGGACGAGACAACACTGTTGTTGCATCTAAGTGCGCAAACGTTGTGTGCGGAGCTGGGTCGGTAATATCGTCAGCAGGAACATAAATTGCCTGCATAGATGTAATTGAGTGACCACGAGTTGATGTGATGCGCTCCTGAAGTTGACCCATTTCATCTGCCAAAGTTGGCTGATATCCCACTGCAGATGGCATACGACCTAGAAGTGTTGAAACCTCTGAGCCTGCCTGAGTAAAACGGAAAATGTTGTCAATGAACAAAAGCACATCCTGCTTTTGAACATCGCGGAAATATTCAGCCATTGTTAGAGCCGATAGTGCAACACGAAGACGCGTGCCAGGTGGCTCATCCATCTGACCAAAGACTAATGCGGTCTTGTTAATTACACCGGTCTCAGTCATTTCAAGGAACAAGTCATTACCTTCACGAGTACGCTCACCAACGCCGGCGAATACAGATACACCACCGAAGTTTTCAGCAACTCGGTAAATCATTTCCTGAATCAATACAGTTTTTCCTACACCTGCACCACCGAATAGACCGATCTTTCCACCCTTTACATACGGTGTAAGAAGATCGATAACTTTAATTCCAGTTTCAAACATCTCAGTCTTAGATTCCAACTGATCAAATGCTGGT
>WLED01000056.1 GCA_009704445.1 Actinomycetota bacterium | reverse complement strand
GAGTATATGAGTGGAAAAATCGACGAGTGAACTTTCAGGGTTAGTCAGTCCGACCTAACGCCCGAAACTTCCAGCCAGCCTTTCGCCACAGATCTCTATCTAACATGTTCAATCTCATCAATTAACTCATCCAGGTTCTCACCTGTCAAAGTTACATGTCCGATACGTTCATTTGGGATTGCCTCATTCCTATATTGATGAAAGCGAAGTGAAGGAGCCCTTGCCATTAAGTGCAGGTATGGGCGGTACATATTTGATTTCTTGCCTGCAACAAGATTTCCTGTCACGGCAATAGGTGCCACCATTGTTGGATCTCCAAGAGGTAGATCAAGTACTGCTCTCAAGTGTTGTTCAAATTGACTTGTCTGGGCACCATCAATTGTCCATAACCCTGAATTGTGGGGGCCCATAACAAGATCGCTGATAAATATTTCTTCATCCTTCGCGAAAATTTTCACAGCTGCAATACCAACTACACCAGAAATTTTTGCTATTTCTAGCGCCAACTTTTGTACTCGCTCACTTAAATCTTGAGTAAGTTTTGGAACGGGCGCGATGGTCATAACGTTTATTCCATCTTTTTTGACTTCAATGGTAGGTGACCATGTTGTTGCCTGGCCGTGTGGTGAGCGGGCAACTATGACTGTAATCTCATAATCAAAATCAAGTGGTCGCTCAATGAGAACTTTTCCGGATTTCGCTTTGTCTTCTGCACCAGGATAATTGATAAGTTTCAACCTCAAAGCTTCTTTATTTTGTGAGAGCTCTAACGCTGCTGAAGATGGTCGAACAACTACACCATCGGCTTCGATTGCTCGGATAATACTCAGTGGAATAAACTTATCTGCAAAAGTAACCACATCACATTTTTTAGCAAACTCACGAATTGAATCTAAGTCTTTGTAACTTCCGATCTCGTGCTTACAAATCTGAGCTGCTGAATCATTTGGATCTGATACATATATCAAAAGATCAAGGCCTAAAGCTGCAGATGGAGCCACAAACATTCGAGCATGCTCTCCACCACCAATTAATCCTACGGTCGGGAATGAATTGTTCACTTAATAATCCTAGTAGTTTAAATGGGATTGGCCAGATTTCATTAATTGATTTATGCCATTAAACGAGTACCGTTAACCCGTGCCTTCTGATCTTCCACAAATAGTTCTAGCATCACAGTCAAAGAGTCGACGTCGCTTATTGGAATCTGCAGGACTTTCACCAAAAATTATAGTAAGCAATGTGGACGAGGAAACCGATTTCTTCAACTCTATGGTTCCTTCGGATATGGTAATTGCACTTGCAATTACTAAGGCACACACTGTCCGCGAGCAAATTGATTTTCCTGCAATCATTATTGGGTGTGACTCGACTTTCGAATTTGACGGTAAATCACTTGGTAAACCTGGCACACCCGATATCGCAATCGAGCGTGCTCGAAGAGTACGTGGGAACAGCGGACTACTTCATACTGGACATTGCATAATCGATACAAGTAAAGATAAAGAGATTTCAGATCGAATCACGACTGTGGTCAATTTTGCAGATATGAGTGATGAAGAAATTGATGACTATGTGGCAACAGAAGAGCCGTTGCACGTTGCAGGAGGATTTACACTCGATGGATTCAGTTCACCCTTTATTTCTAGCATTGAGGGTGACTACACGAATGTTGTTGGAATATCGATGCCGTTTTTAAGAAAGGCCTGTTCCCAACTTGGTTACACATGGCCTCAGGTAAAAGGTTTTTAATAATGAGTTCAAAGTTTATGACAGTATTAGGCCATGGGAAAAACTGAGCTTCTATATAGCGATCCTATTGCGGCGGCAGTTGTTGCAGCAGAAGAGATTGCTAAAAAAACGGGTATTGCTTCACATGATGTAGCACTCGTGATGGGCTCTGGGTGGGTGAGTGCGGTAGATGCACTTGGTGCTCCGGTTTTTGAATGTAATGCAGAAGAGATTGAGGGATTTTTACCTCCGGCTGTTGAAGGTCATTCGGGAAAAATTCGATCATATGAAATTGATGCCAACGGTAAAAAAATGCGTGCCTTGGTATTTCTTGGACGAACTCATTTATATGAAGGCAAAGGGATTGAGCCAGTAGTTCATGGAGTACGAACTGCCGTTAAAGCTGGGTGCAAAGTAATTATCTTGACAAATGCATGCGGCGGAATAAATACGGCATATAAAGTTGGACAGCCTGTTTTGATTCGCGATCACATATCTTTAACTGCAGTGTCACCGTTATCTGGTGCAACTTTTGTGGATTTAACCGATCTGTACAGCAAGAGGATTCGAGAGATTGTTAAAAAAGAAGATTCATCTCTTCAAGAGGGAGTTTACGTTCACTGGCGTGGTCCAACGTATGAAACACCTGCTGAAATTCTCATGATGAGAACTATGGGAGCGGATTTAGTTGGTATGTCGACGGTGCCTGAGGCAATTGCTGCTCACGCACTTGGCGCAGAGGTTCTGGGAATTTCACTGGTTACAAATGCTGCTGCTGGAGTAACTGGCGAGAAGTTAAATCATGAAGAAGTCATTGCAGCCGGTAAAGCTGCCGCCGATCGAATGGGCTCACTGCTTAAAGGCGTAATTCCAAAGCTGCTGTAAAAATATGGACAAAGAATTTTTACGCACTGTTAATGACTGGATTCTCGATGATCCAGATGCAGAATCTGCTGCGAAACTTCAACACTGGGTCGATACGAATAATGAACTAGAGCTAAAAACATCATTTAGTGGTTTTCTTCAATTTGGAACCGCAGGTCTACGCGGTCCGGTGCGTCCAGGCCCTTCAGGTATGAATAGAGCAGTTGTCGCCAGAACAGCAGCTGGAATAGTTGCATACATGAAGGCTCGCGGTCTGACAGCTGTAGTAATCGGACGAGATGCCCGACATGGTTCTAATGAGTTTGCACGAGAGGCGGCAGAGATTTTCTCTGGCGCCGGCATAACAACAGTTGTTTTGTCCCATCCTCTGCCCACACCTGTTCTTGCCTTTGCAACAAATGAACTCGGTTGTGACGTTGGAATCATGGTTACTGCAAGCCATAATCCGGCGCAAGATAATGGTTTAAAGGTTTATCTCGGTGGAACTGTAGATTCGATTACATATAGAGGCTCTCAAATAACCTCACCCACTGATTCCTTTATTGCAGATGAGATTTCAAAAGTTGTTTCGGCAAGAAATCTTCCACGTGCAAATAATTGGAACACAGTTGATGATCATCTGCTCGAGAATTACATTTCTCAAACAGGACAGCTGGCAAAGAACCCAGCCACATTAAAAATTGTGTACACCGCGATGCATGGAGTAGGAAAAGAAACATTGCTCGCAGTGTTTAAAAAGTCAGGCTTTGATCTTCCAATTTTGGTAGAAGCACAAGCCGAGCCTCATCCAGATTTTCCCACAGTTGCTTTTCCAAACCCGGAAGAACCAGGTGCGATGGATTTAGCCATAGTGATGGCACAAAAAACTAATGCTGATTTGGTTATTGCAACCGATCCAGATGCTGATCGATGCGCAGTTGCAGTGATGGATCCAAAGGTTGGTTGGAGAATTCTTCATGGCGATGAGTTGGGCGCGGTTTTTGCTCATGTCATCTCACAGAAAAACCCAAAAGGAGTATTTGCAAATTCGATTGTTTCCTCAACAATTGTGAAAAAAATCGCTGAAAAGCACGCGATTAAATTTCAAGAAACTTTGACAGGTTTTAAATGGATCTCAAAAATTCCTAATCTCTCATTTGGCTATGAAGAGGCTCTTGGATATTGCATAGATCCTTTAACAGTTAATGATAAGGATGGCATCTCAGCTGCCATTTTTATTGCACAGATTGCATCTGATTTGGCACGCGAAGGTAAAACTATTCAGGATCTCCTTGATGAAATCTGGAGTATGTATGGTTATCATGCGACAGAGCAGATTTCGATCAGAGTAAAAGAGATATCGCAGGTTAAGGAGTTGCTCAACTCCTTGCGAAATGCTCCACCACGCCAGATAGCTGGACGGGAAGTCAGGGTTATTGAGGATTTATCACAACCAAAAGATGGACTGCCTCCAACTGATGGATTAAGGATGTGGTTAGAGGGATCGATCCGCGTAATTATTCGTCCAAGTGGAACCGAACCAAAACTCAAGTGTTACATTGAGGTCATTGAAAAGAATAAAGAGATCGCAGAAGAGATTTTGAAGCAGCTACGACCATCATTGAAGGAATTGCTATCGTGAAATTTTATGGCTTAGTCGATGGAAGCGAGGCGTCGCTAAAAAAATATTTGAAAACTCTTTCAGGTGTCGATCAAGTGGGAGCAAATGCTCGTGCAGCCATGCTCTCAACCAGAAGCATAAAGACAACTTCCAAGCGATGGGCAATAGATACTGCAATTTCGATGGTTGACCTAACGACACTGGAAGGTGCAGATACTGTCGGAAAAGTTGAAGCGATTTGCTCAAAAGCTGTGCGGCCCGACCCAACTGATTCAAGCGTTCCAAGTGTTGGTGCAATCTGCGTCTACAACGACATGGTTGCTGTGGCACGCAAGCATCTTGATTTAATCGGCGGAAAGCATGTACCAGTGGCTGCTGTATCAACAGCATTTCCATCCGGACGCGCATCAATTGAAGTTAAGGTCCTAGATACTCAGGATGCAATTGATGCTGGTTCTAGTGAAATAGACATGGTGATTGATCGCGGTGCATTTCTTGAGGGACGATTAATTGATGTCTTTAATGAGATTGTCACGATCCGCCAGGTATGCGGAGACAAAGCGCACTTGAAGGTTATTTTTGAAACTGGTGAATTAGTCACATATGACAATGTTCGTAAGGCGTCATTTTTAGCCATGGCTGCAGGTGCTGACTTCATCAAGACATCAACAGGAAAAATAGCACCGGCTGCCACTGCCCCTGTTGTTTTGGTCATGCTTGAGGCAGTTCGAGATTTTTACGAAATGACCCAGAAGCGAATTGGAGTCAAGCCTGCCGGTGGAATTCGCAATACAAAGGATGCCATTAAGCAACTGGTACTTGTCAATGAGGTTGCCGGTGAAGAATGGCTCAATTCTAAGTTATTTCGCATAGGAGCTAGTGCATTGCTCAATGATCTATTGATGCAGCGTATGAAAATGGATAGTGGCTACTACGCTAGTCCTACCTATGTGAGCATGGATTAGTCGAATGAAATCCATGAAAATGATTAAAGCAATGAAGAGAATGAAGAACATTAAGAATATGAAGAAGGATTGGAGAGATCGATGAGTTTTGAATATGCACCAGCACCAGAATCTCGTGCGATCACCACAATTAAACCAAAGTATGGTCATTTTATAGGTGGAAAGTTTGTTGCGGGGAGTAAGCATTTTCCAACGATTAATCCCGCCACTGAAGAGGTCTTAAGTCAGATTGCGCTAGCTGGCAAAGCCGAAGTTGATGCCGCTGTGAAGGCAGCTCGAAAGGCCTACACCTCAACATGGTCAAAAACTTCTGGCAAGGAACGTGGGAAATATCTATTTCGAATTGCGCGTATTTTACAAGAACGAGCTCGTGAGTTTGCTGTCTTAGAGACTTTAGATAATGGAAAACCTATTCGCGAATCACGCGATACTGATATTCCCTTGGCCGCGGCACATTTTTTCTATCACGCAGGTTGGGCAGACAAACTTGAATACGCAGGTCTTGGTAGTTCTCCCAAGCCCCTTGGCGTTGCAGGTCAAATAATTCCTTGGAACTTTCCGCTACTTATGTTGGCATGGAAAGTTGCTCCAGCGTTAGCTACTGGAAATACGGTTGTACTAAAACCTGCAGAATCAACATCACTGACTGCTCTTTTATTTGCCGAAGTATGCCAACAGGCAGAGCTTCCAGCTGGTGTTGTAAACATTGTGACCGGTGATGGAACAACAGGTGCGCTAATAGTTAACCATCCAGGCATCGATAAAATCGCATTTACTGGCTCTACTGAAGTTGGCAAGATAATTGCTCGATCCGTTGCACCCACAAAAAAGAGCGTAACTTTAGAGTTGGGTGGCAAAGGGGCAAATATTGTTTTCGAAGATGCAGCAATCGATGAAACAGTAGAGGGAATTATCGATGGAATTTTCTTTAATCAAGGCCATGTTTGTTGTGCTGGCTCCCGATTACTTCTGCAGGAAAACATCGCAGAAGAGGTTTTACATAAGCTAAAAAAGCGTATGGAGAAAATCCGTGTTGGTGATCCCATGGATAAAAACACAGATGTTGGTGCGATAAATAGCAAAGAGCAGCTTGCAAAAATAGTAGATCTTGCAAAAGTTGGGGATTCCGAAGGTGGGCAGCGTTGGAGCCCAGCATTTGAACTCCCTAAAAAGGGTTATTGGTTTGCGCCAACGATTTTTACTGGAGTTACTTCGGCGCACCGAATTGCACGCGAAGAGATATTTGGACCAGTTCTTTCAGTACTAACTTTCCGTACCCCCCAAGAGGCAATTGAGAAGGCAAATAACACCCCATTTGGGCTGTCTGCGGGCATTTGGGGCGAGAAGGGCTCCCGAACGTTGTGGGCGGCTCAACAACTAAGGGCTGGAGTTATCTGGACGAATTCATTTAACAAGTTTGATCCAACATCGCCATTTGGCGGATATAAAGAGTCGGGCTGGGGTCGCGAAGGTGGACGCCATGGTTTGGCTGCATATCTCAAATCAGTTTCTAACGAGAAGGGGGTTATGTAATGAGTGAGCGCATTGATGTGAAAAAAACCTACAAACTCTTTATCAACGGAGCATTTCCTCGCAGTGAATCTGGTCGTACATATGAAGTGAAAACTTCTAAAGGTGCATTTCTTGCCAATGCATGTCAATCTTCAAGAAAAGATTTACGCGAAGCAGTTGTTGCAGCACGCGCTGCTCATAATGGCTGGAGTAAAGCAACGGCATATAACCGTGGACAGATTTTGTATCGAATTGCAGAGATGCTGCAAGCTCGAACAGGTGAGTTTGTTCAAGAAATCATGATCACAACTGGTGTCACAAAAGTAAAGGCAGAGAAAGAAGTTCTACAAGCGATTGACACATTAGTTTGGTATGCCGGATGGAGCGATAAGATTTCTTCTCT
>WLED01000055.1 GCA_009704445.1 Actinomycetota bacterium | reverse complement strand
GCCCGTCGCACTGAAATTCATCTACCGATTTAACGGACCGAGATGATTCACCAACCAAAAGGTTAGGCAGTGCTGAGATGTCACTACCGATTCGAACCCTTTTACAAGTGCGAAATCAACTAGTGCAGGGCAAATCCTACCTGAGCTCTGAGCGTGAATTTACCGCCCGATCATGCGTAAAAGCGCCCACCAATTGATCCGGAAAACAGCCTCTGCCGCAATCGCAACAGACATCTTGCTCTCACCATGGGTGCGCTCAACAAAATTAATTGGAATCTCAGCTACAGAGCCACCACTGTCCACTGCGCGTCTGGCCATCTCTATTTGAAAGCAATAGCCCTCACTTTTTATTGTAGAAAGATCCATCTTTTTCAATAAAGCGGTTTCATATATTCGAAATCCAGATGTGACATCTTTTACTTTAAGTCCAAGCATTGCCTTGGCATAGCGATTGGCACTTCGAGACAGGTACTCGCGAACCCTGTTCCAATTGGTGATTGATCCATCTTGAATCCAGCGAGATCCAATAAGTACATCGCTGCTGCCGATCCACTCCATCATATTTTTAAGATCACTTACCTGGTGTGAACCATCTGCATCCATTTGAATAATGTATGTATACCCGCGCGCAATTCCTATTGAAAACCCAGTGCGATAGGCGTTACCTAAACCGAGCTTTGACTTGCGCTCAACGACTTCTACTTTATGTCCTCTAACCACATCGGCTGTTCCATCCGGAGAGCCATCATCTATTACTAAAACATCAGCATCTAAACCTTTAAGGGCATCTAGTAGTTGGCCGATACTTTTTGCTTCGTTATACGTTGGTATAACAATAAGAGAAGATCTCATGCTCTGGGATGTGCCTGTTTAAATGCTTTTTGAAGGCGTTCGGTAGAAACATGTGTGTAAATCTGTGTTGTTGCAAGGGATGCATGACCCAAAATTTCTTGCACTGTTCGAAGATCTGCTCCACCTTCAAGTAAGTGAGTTGCAGCAGAGTGACGCAAAGCATGTGGACCCATACGCTCTATTCCCTCAATTGCAGATAATGCTTCATAGACGACAGTTCGCACTGTTCGCTGATCGATTCGTTTTCCTCTAGCCCCAATGAAGACAGCATCTCCAGAGTGTGATTGAGCAATCTGATCTCTGCCTTGCTTTAACCAAAGATCGAGCGCACGAAGTGCTGGATTTCCAAATGGAATAGTGCGCTCTTTGTTGCCTTTACCCAACACACGAATTGTTTGTCGATCGTAATCAATGTCATTGAAATCTAATCCACATAGTTCGCCAACTCTGGCACCTGTTGCATAGAGCATTTCAACAATTGCAACATCGCGCAAAGACAGCGGAGTTTGCTCTTCGCTTGCTCTTGTTGCAAGTGAATCCATCGCAGTTTTTGCCTCGTCAATTTCTAGGACACCCGGCAAAATTCGGTGCCCCTTTGGTGTTGCAAGGGTTGTGCCCACATCTTTGGCCAAGTAGTTGTTCTTAACCGCCCATTTTGTAAACAGTCGGATGGAGGTAATTCGCCTAGATAGCGAAGTTCTCGCTCCGCCTTTTATTTGTTGGTTTGCAAGCCAGGATCGAAGATGATTTAACTCTAACTGAGCGATCTGCTCCACCTTTAATGTTTCCAGATGTGCAAGTAAGGACTCTAAATCGCCAATGTATGCACGAACAGTATGTGCAGATAAATCGCGTTCAGATGTTAAATGGCGATTAAAGGCTTTCAGAATTTCTTGAAAGTTATCGCTCACAATGTTTAAGTTTACGCGGGCTTTCTACCTTGTCGCATCAATCCGAAGGTAAGCGCGTCTTCTAGGGCCATTGCAGATGCTGCAATCACGTTTTCATGCACTCCAACGGTATTCCACTCACCTTTGCCATCACTTGTCTCGACAAGAACTCGAGTAACTGCCCCAGTTCCCAATCGTCCTTCAAGAATACGGACCTTGTAATCTGTAAGTTCTAGAACTTCTAACTCTGGATAAAGCTTCAGCAAGCCTGTTCGTAACGCATTATCAAATGCGTTGACCGGGCCATTTCCTAAACCATTACATGTGATTTCTTGTCCCATGGCAGTCACAGTTACTTCTGCCTTAGTAACAATTGTTTGATCAGATGCTCGCTCAACGGATGTAACCCAATGATTTATCGTGAAAAACGATGGTCGTTTTCCAGCTATTTCTTCATGAACTAAGAGTTCAAAAGATGCATCAGCTGCTTCAAATGTGAACCCTCGAGACTCCATCTCTTTAACTCGGTCCACAATTCGACCGATCAGTTCTTTATCTCCACCTAGATCAACACCTAGTTCTTGAGACTTCAACTCAATTGATGCACGACCTGCCATGTCAGAGACCAACATGCGCATGTCATTTCCAACAGATGATGGATCCTCATGTTGGTAAAGGGATGGATCTACTTTGATTGCACTGGCATGAAGCCCAGCTTTGTGGGCAAATGCTGAAACACCAACATATGGCTGGCGCGCACTGGGAGCAACATTGGTTACCTCTGCAACTGCGTGCGAAATTCTAAAGGCCTCTTGCAAAGCATTAGGAGGAAGTACTAACTGCTTCTTCTTTAATTCTAGATTAGCGATGATCGTTACAAGGTCTGCATTTCCAGTGCGCTCACCATAACCATTGAGTGTTCCTTGAACATGAGTTGCACCAGCTGCAATTGCAGCCATTGAGTTTGCAACAGCGCAGCCTGTGTCATTGTGGCAATGGATTCCAAGACGGGCAGAACTTGCAGTTAACACATCATGTACAACCTGTGAAAGTTCATCTGGCAGCATTCCCCCGTTGGTATCGCATAATGCGATTACATCGGCACCTGCCTCTGCCGCAACGCGAACAACCTCTAGAGCATATGCACGGTTGTGGCGATAACCATCAAAGAAGTGCTCTGCATCTAAGAATACTCTCTGCCCTTCTTGGCGAAGGTGTGTGACGGAGTCGCGAATCATTGCAAGATTTTCATCCAGAGTTGTTTTGAGTGCTAAATCAACGTGGCGATCAAAAGCCTTAGCAACTAACGTAACTGCAGGAGCACCGCTATCTCTTAACGCACCCAGAAGTACATCATCTGCAGCCTTAGCATTTGGCCGACGAGTCGCACCGAATGCAACAAAAGTTGCGTTCTTTAGCTTTAGCTCTTTCTTTGCCAAAGCGAAGAACTCTGTATCTTTTGGATTAGCACCGGGCCATCCACCTTCGATAAAACCAACGCCAAGTTCATCTAAATGGCGTGCGATGTTTAATTTGTCATGAACAGAAAGGTTTAAACCCTCTTGCTGTGCGCCATCACGCAAAGTGGTGTCATAGATGTGAAAGCTATCGTTGATAGGCATTATTTAATCGCACTCATCCAGTTGTGCTTGTCTTCAACTGTGCCATGCTGAATTCCAAGTAAGTGGTTGCGGATTTGCATGGTGATTGTCCCTGGTTGTCCATCACCTGTTACCCAAGTTCCCATGGCTGATTTCGCCTGCCCAACTGGAGAAACAACGGCAGCTGTTCCGCAGGCAAAGATCTCAGTTATCTCCCCACTTGTTACACCATCTCGCCAATCATCAATCGAAAGCATAACTTCTTCAACTTTATAACCAAGATCAACAGCCACTGAAAGTATGGAATCGCGGGTAATTCCAGGCAATAACGTTCCAGTTAACTTTGGAGTAATCACTGTTGCATCGGCGCCTTTACCCTTAACAAAATAAAGGTTCATGCCGCCCATTTCTTCAATCCACTTTCGCTCTTTTGCGTCAATCCAAACAACTTGATCGCATCCTTCTTTAGCCGCGGCTTTTTGTGCAACAAGTGAAGCTGCATAGTTTCCACCACACTTTGCTTCACCGGTTCCACCTTGGGCAGCACGCACGTATTCAGTTGAAATCCATACTGAAACGGCCTTAGATGGATCAAAATAAGCCCCTGCTGGAGTTGCAATCAAAAGATAAGTTGCTTTATTTGTTGGACGAACCCCAAGTCCAACTTCAGTCGCAATCATAAATGGACGTATGTACAGCGACTCTCCCACTTTGTTTGGGACCCAACCGTTGTCTTGTTTTACAAGTGTTTCAACTGTTTCCATAAAAAGATCGACTGGCATTTCAGGCAACGCTAATCTCTTGGCAGAGTTTGCAAAACGCTTTGCATTTTCTCGTGGACGAAATAGTTCAATTGATCCATCTGGCTGGCGATATGCCTTCATTCCTTCGAAAATCTCTTGTCCGTAGTGAAAAACTGCTGTTGCAGGATCAAGAGTTATAGGACCGTATGGAATTAACTCTGGCTCTGCCCATCCATCTTTTTCACTCCACTCGCACCTGACCATGTGATCGGTGTAGTACTTGCCAAATCCACCTTCAGCAACAAGTGCGTTGCGGGTTGCATCATCTTTGGCATGCGGGTTAAGAGTTATCTTCATGACTACAAAGCGCTAGCTAGCGCATCTCCTACTTGAGTTGTACTTCTCTTTGCATCACCACGTGAAGCTAAATCAGCGGCAACAACTCGTTCAACATCTCGAGCTGCATCTGCAAATCCAAGATGGTCCAACATCATCGCAACTGACATAACTGTTGCAGTTGGATCAGCCAAATTCTTACCTGCAATATCTGGCGCCGAACCATGCACTGGCTCAAACATTGATGGAAATGCACCTGTCGGATTGATATTGCCAGATGCAGCAAGGCCTATTCCGCCGCAGATTGCAGCAGCGATATCGGTCAAGATGTCTCCAAATAAGTTATCTGTGACTACAACATCAAAGCGCTCTGGATTAGTAACAAAGAACATTGAAGCAGCATCAACGTGTAAATAATCAGTGGAGATCTTTGGATATTCCTTGGCAACATCTTCAAACGTACGTGTCCATAAACCACCTGCGCGAGTGAGTACATTGTTTTTGTGAACCAAAGTTAACTTCTTGCGATCACGCTTTGATGCCCGCTCAAATGCATCCCGAATTACTCGCTCTGCGCCCCTGCGAGTATTTAGGCTTTCCTCCGTTGCAATTTCATTTTCGGTGCCATGAGCCAAAACTCCACCTGCACCAACATAAGGTCCTTCTGTTCCTTCGCGCACTACAACAAAATCAATAGGAGCTTTAGTTGCCAATGGTCCTGTTACACCAGGCATCAATTTTGCTGGGCGCAAGTTAATGTAGTGATCAAAAGCAAAACGAATCTTTAGTAAAAGTCCACGCTCTAGTACTCCACTAGGAACAGTTGGATCACCAACAGCGCCAAGCAAAATTACATCAGCTTTTGCTAGCTCAACTAAAGTCGAATCTGGCAATACTTCACCTGTGCGATGCCAAAATGCTGCACCAAGATCGTATGAAGTCTTTTTAAACTCAACTCCATACTTTTTTGCTACGACATCAAGAACCTTTAATCCTTCATTGACAACTTCAGGACCAATACCATCGCCAGCGATGACAGCTAGATTTATTGTTTTCATTAGCCCACCAATGTCACAGAGCGAACGAGTTCGGCTCCAGTCTCTTTCTTAACAGTAGAAAGTAAATCATCGCTGATTTGAGAGTCCACAGTGATTGCCATCAACGCGCTTCCGCCAGCTGAACTTCGTGCAACTTGCATTCCAGCAATGTTGATTCCAGCTTTTCCTAGAGCATTTCCTACTGCGCCTACAACACCTGGCTTATCCACATAACGAAGGAATAGAAGGTTTTCAGTTGGCGCAAGATCTAAGTCGAAGGAATCGATAGCAATAATCTTTTCGTCTTTACGAATTCCAACAAGTGTTCCATCTACAGTAACAATTTTCCCATCGGCAAGTGCAGCGCGAAGAGAGATCATGTTGCGGTATTCCGGACTTTCTGGATCTGTCGATACTGCAGAAGTTAACCCACGCTCTGCAGCAAGTGCTGGTGCATTTACATAGGTGACATCAGTAACTCCACATCCAAGGAGTGCTCCCTTGAGCGCACTCGTTGCAAGTATTGAAGAGTCAAGCTCTGAGATTTCACCTCGAACGGAGATGTCCATACTTACAGGTGCTTCACCTGCAAATGCAGTTGCGATCTGTGCCATTTTTTCTACTAGCGGCAAACTTGGTCGGATCTCTTCGTCAATTGCCCCACCCTTTACATTGACTGCATCAGGAACTAACTCCCCTGCCAATGCTTTGCGCACTGAAACAGCTACTGCAATTCCTGCTCGCTCTTGTGCTTCATCCGTTGATGCACCCAAGTGTGGAGTTGCAACTACTTGATCCAGAGTAAATAGAGGTGAATCAGTACATGGTTCTGTTGAGTACACATCAATTCCTGCGCCAGCCACACGACCTTGCGTAATTGCATCAAAGAGTGCGGTTTCATCTAATACTCCACCGCGGGCAGCGTTAATGATTCGAACCGATGGCTTAACTTTCTTAAGAGCATCGACACCAATTAAATTTGCAGTCTCTTTTGTCTTTGGCAAGTGAATAGTGATGAAATCAGAAACTTTTAGAAGCTCATCCAGTTCGACTAAACGAACGCCAAGTTGTGCAGCTCGCGCAGGTTGAAGGTATGGATCGTATGCAACAACATCCATTCCAAAGGCCTGCATACGGTGTGCCACAAGTTGTCCAATTCGACCAAAACCAACAATTCCAAGAGTTTTTTCAAACAGCTCAGCTCCTGTGTATTTAGAGCGAGCCCACTTTCCGTTTCTAAGAGCAGCATGAGCTGGTGAGATAAAACGAGCAGATGCCATCAAAAGCGAGATGGCTAACTCTGCTGCAGAAACAATATTTGAAGTTGGGGCGTTAACAACCATTACTCCGGCTGCAGTTGCAGCAGGAATATCTACGTTATCTAATCCAACTCCGGCACGAGCAATAACTTTTAAACCTTTTGCTGCGGCAATTGCCTCTGCATCCATTTTGGTTGCAGAGCGAATCAGTACAGCGTCAACACCCTTTGCAAGAGCTGCAAGAAGTTCTGCTCGGTTTGCACCATCGCAGTTAATAACTTCAAAGTCAGGACCCAACGCTTCTAAAGTTGCTGGGCTGAGCTCTTCTGCAATTAAAACAATTGGTTTAGCCACGCGCTGCACTACCTTCTTTGTAATCGT
>WLED01000054.1 GCA_009704445.1 Actinomycetota bacterium | reverse complement strand
TCATGGCTAAAGCAAAGACGGATCTGATCAAGCTGGTGATCGTTGAATCACCAGCTAAGGCCAGAAAAATTGGTGGATACCTCGGCGACGACTATGTCGTCGAGGCTTCCGTCGGTCATATCCGTGATCTGCCACAGCGCGCTGCAGATATTCCAAAAGAGTTTAAGAAAACTGCTTGGGCTAAAGAGGGCGTAGATATTGAAAATGATTTCGCACCGCTTTATGTAATTAACCCCGACAAAAAAGCAAAGGTTGCAGAACTTAAAGCGCTCATGAAAAATGCCGAAGAGTTGATTCTGGCAACAGATGAAGACCGCGAAGGTGAAGCGATTGCCTGGCACTTAGTTGAAGTGCTAGAGCCAAAGATTCCCATTAAGCGAATGGTCTTTAATGAGATTACAAAAGAGGCCATTGTTGCTGCAGTAGAGAACACTCGCGATTTAGATTACAACTTAATCGATGCTCAGGAAACACGCCGTGTATTAGATAGATTGTTTGGTTATCGCCTTTCACCTGTTTTGTGGAAAAAAGTAATGCCACGAATCTCTGCAGGCCGAGTTCAGTCTGTTGCAACTAGATTGATTGTTGAAAAAGAACGCGAACGCATGGCCTTTATCTCATCAGGTTGGTGGGACTTGGCTGCAGTTACAGCTCTTGGCTTTAATGCGCGCTTACTAGAAGTTGATGGAAAGAAAGTTGCTAGCACATCTGATTTTGGCGCAGATGGGGCAGTAAAAGAAAAATCACTGTCAAATATTTTATTACTCGATGAAACCAGCGCGAAAGCATTAGTTGATGGGCTAAAAACCAGTGACCTAACTGTTAAGTCGATGGATGAGTCACCACGTACCGAGCGCCCAAAACCACCATTTACAACATCAACATTGCAACAAGATGCAGGGAGCAGACTCGGTTGGGGCGCACAGATCACTATGCGAGTTGCACAGCGCCTGTATGAAAACGGTTACATCACGTACATGCGTACTGACAGTGTTAACTTATCGGCGCAAGCAATTACTGCAGCGCGCAATGCAGCAAAGTCTTTATATGGCGCCGACCATATTCCAGATGCACCACGTGTCTATCAAGGTAAAACTAAGAACGCCCAAGAAGCACACGAAGCTATTCGACCAGCAGGAGAAAGTTTTAAGACACCTGGCGAGTTAGCACCAGAGCTCTCACGTGATGAGTTTGCACTCTATGACTTAATTTGGAAGCGCACTGTTGCTTCCCAGATGGCTGATGCAAAGAAAATGCAGATGCGCGTTGACTTTGATGCTGACATTAGCTCCAGCGCTTCACAGAACTGGAAAAAAGCAATCTTTCGCGCAAATGGATCTGTCATTGTTTTCCCTGGTTTTCTCGCTGCATACGATGAAGTAATTACCGAAGATGGCAAAGATGAGAACAAAGATGAAGAGGCAACCAACAAGCGCCTTCCTGCAATGGTTCTTGGTCAAGCAGTAAAAGTTAATGAATACACATGTGAAGGCCATGAAACAAAGCCACCTGCTAGATATACAGAGCCAACACTTGTAAAGAAGTTAGAAGAGTTAGGTATTGGCCGCCCATCTACTTTTGCATCGATCATTCAAACAATTCAAGATCGTGGTTATGTCTATAAGCGTGGCCGCGCGCTAGTGCCAACATTTCTTGCTTTTTCTGTAACAGGTTTGCTGGAAACTCACTTTACAAAGTTAGTCGACTACGAATTTACGGCAAGCATGGAAGAAGATTTAGACAAGATCGCATCAGGAGATGCCGGCCGCGTTGATTGGCTGCGCGATTTCTTCTACGGCGTAGATGGCCAACCAGGCCTAAATGAGCTCTCTGCAGACCTTGGCGTTATCGATGCACGCGCAACAAACACGATGAACTTGTCACCAGAGATCGAGATTCGTGTTGGTCGCTACGGTGCTTACTTGCAAGAGAACTTGCCAGGTGAAGAGCGCAAACTTGCAAACATTCCAGAAGAGTTAGCACCAGATGAGTTAACTCTTGCAAAAGCAATAGAGCTATTGGCTGCGCCTTCAGGTGAACGCGAACTTGGTATTGATCCATCGACTAATTTGCCGATCATTGCAAAGAGTGGTCGCTTTGGTCCTTACATCACAGAAGTATTACCTGAAGTTCCCGTGGAGCTAACAGCATCTGGCAAGAAGAAGAAAAAGAAAGCTGATGCACCCAAAGCAAAAACCGCATCACTGCTTTCCACAATGACATTAGATACCGTCACATACGAAGATGCTCTGCGCTTGCTTTCTCTGCCTCGCACACTTGGCACCAACAGCGCAGGCGATGACATCACTGTTCAAAATGGTCGTTATGGTCCTTACTTAAAAGCTGGAGTAGATAGCCGCACTCTGACGTCAGAAGATCAGTTGTTTACGATGACGTTAGAAGAAGCGCTAGAGATTTATTCAAAACCTAAAGAGCGTCGTCGTGGTGTTGCAAAACCACCATTGAAAGAACTTGGTCTTGATCCTGAAACTCAAAGACCTCTCATTATTAAAGATGGTCGTTTTGGAATGTATGTCTCTGATGGTGAAACAAATGCAACATTGCGCCGCGGTGACACTCTTGAAGCAATGACAATTGAACGCGGATTAGAACTTCTCGCTGGTCGTCGTGCATGGGAAGCAGAAAATGGTCCAACACCTAAAAAATCTCGTAAAAAAGCTGCAGCAAAATCTAAACCAATTAAGGCTGGAGCAACTGCGCCAACGTTAACTAAAAACACAGTTAAAAAAGCCGGCGCAAAAAAGGCTGCTAAGAAGGCAGCAAGCGGAAAAGCCACCAAAAAGAGCGAGTAGCCTCACCCGATAGACTTCGCTCTATGCCAAAAACACTCCCGATCCCGGCTGCGCCAGCACCGGATGTAACACGTGGAGTACTTGCTATTCGCCCATTTAGAAAACTTTGGAACTCAATGCTCTACTCCTCTTTGGGAGACTGGCTTGGATTACTAGCAACTACTGCAATGGCTCAGCAGCTTTCTGGTGGAGATTATGCAACTGCTAACTTTGCAATCGCAGGTGTTTTTATTGCGCGCTTACTTCCTGCAGCCTTTCTTGGCCCTATCGCTGGAGTAATCGCTGACAAATTAGATCGCCGTAAGTTAATGGTCAACTGCGACATCTTGCGCGGCGCCCTCTATGTTTCTATTCCAATATTTAATAATTATTTCTGGCTCTACACAGCAATGATATTGGTTGAGTGTTTAACGCTTTTTTGGTCACCAGCTAAAGAGGCATCTGTTCCTAACCTGGTACCTCGTGAGAAGTTAGAGTCGGCTAATCAAGTTTCACTTTTGGCAGCCTATGGCACGGCGCCTATTGCCGCGATTCTCTTTACATTCCTGTCTTTATTCACATCAGCCTTTAATGCAACATTCTCAACCAATGTAACTGCAGTAAATCTTGCACTCTATGCAAACGCGCTATCTTTCTTTTTTGCAGCGATTGTAATTTTTAATCTTCGCGAAATACCAAAGGGTGCCGCTGCAAAACATGCAGCAGAGACTGGATTACTCAAATCACTTCACGAAGGTTGGAAAACAGTAAGTGGTAGCAAGATCATTCGTGGCCTTATCGTTGGAATGGTTGGAGCATTTGTTGCTGCGGGCGCAGTGATTGGTTTGGCTAGAACATTTGTAGGTGATCTTGGTGGCGGCGATGCGGCATATGGTGTTCTTTTTGGCGCAGTCTTTACTGGTCTTGCAGCAGGTATTGCATTTGGACCAAAAGTCTTTGCGCAGTTTTCTCGCCGTAGATTATTTGGCGCATCCCTTGTGGTTGCAGGCGCGCTACTAGTTGTTTTGGCAGCGATTCCTAACTTAGTGATTGCAGTTTTTGTTGTAATTATTCTTGGCGCCTTCAGTGGAATCTGTTGGGTGACAGGCTTTACGATGTTAGGCCTAGAGGTCACAGATGATGTTCGTGGTCGTACTTTTGCCTTCGTTCAAAGCTTAATCCGCGTGGTTTTGGTGGCAGTTCTTGCGATCTCTCCATTGATTGCAGCAGCAGTCGGTCAACACACATTTACCTTTCAAAATACCGAGCTCTCATATAACGGCGCGGCGGTAACAATTCTTATTGCAGGCCTTATCGCATCCTTAATTGGATTTGTCTCATACAAACAGATGAAGGATCGACCAAATGTTTCACTCTGGTCTGATATCTCCAATGCACTCAAGGGCGAACTAGGCAGCATTACTGGCCCACCTGCAAAGGGAATCTTTATTGCATTCGAAGGTGGCGAAGGAATTGGTAAATCAACTCAGTCACAGTTGTTAAAGCAATGGTTAGAGCAAGAAGGCGAAAGCGTTGTCTTATCTCGTGAGCCTGGAGGAACAGATCTTGGTATTGAGATTAGAAAGATTTTGCTTTCACATTCAACCGGAGAAATTAGCCCTCGCGCTGAGGCTTTGCTCTATGCAGCAGATCGCGCGCACCACGTTTACAGTGTGATTAGACCAGCATTAGCAAGAGGCGAAGTTGTGATTAGTGATCGCTACTTTGATTCATCTATTGCATATCAAGGTGCGGGGCGTGTTTTACAGCCAGGTGAAGTTGCGCGAATTTCTAGATGGGCAACTGAATCTTTATTTCCAACGCTCACAATTATTATTGATCTTGCACCAGAAATTGGCCTTGGACGATTAATGAGTAAAGATCGACTCGAATCTCAACCGATTGATTTCCACGAACGAGTACGTCAAGAATTCTTACAGATTGCAGCGTTAGATCCAGAGCGCTACTTAATTGTTTCTGGCAACCAATCTATTCAAGCCACTCATGCAGAAATTATTGCTCGCGTTAGCGAAATCGCTGGATTAAAACGCAATGCACGAGAAGACAAAGGCAATCTGTTGCTTCGACCAATTCGCGCAACAGCTAAGGCTGTAAAAAATACAGGCAGCGCCGCAAGTAAAGCTGTTAAGCACAGCGGAGCAAGTGCAAGCAAGGCAGTAAAAAAGAGTTCGCAATCAGCGAAAGCCGCAGCAAGTAAATCAAAAAGAGCTGCTAAAAAATGAGCGTCTACCAAGAATTAGTTGGACAAGAACACGTTATTGAAATTCTCCAGAACGCAGTACAAGCAACTCGCACACAAGACCTAGATTCGACTGCACAGACAAACAATCAGATGACGCACGCCTGGGTTTTTACTGGCCCACCTGGTTCTGGCCGATCAAATGCTGCAATCGCATTTGCACAAGGGCTCATCTGCCCCAACAACAGCTGCGGCGCATGCAATGAATGTAAGTCGGCTGCAGCAGGTTCACATCCTGATGTAGAGATCATTCGCACCGAAGGTTTATCAATCAAAATCGATGAAATTAGAGAGTTACTGACCCGCGTTGCATGGGCGCCGTCTATGGGTGGTTGGCGAGTAGTCGTTATGGAAGATGCAGATCGCCTTACAGAATCTGCTGCAAATGCGCTGCTTAAAGCTATCGAAGAACCTGGCAACAGAACTGTGTGGTTGTTGTGTGCTCCAACTTTGCACGATGTATTGCCAACAATTCGCAGCCGTTGTCGTCACTTGCAACTTGTCACACCTTCTAATGCAGCCGTTGCACAGGTTCTACAAACTCGAGACGGTATTTCACCCAACATGGCAGATTTTGCAGCAAGAGTTTCGCAAGGCCACATCGGCCGTGCGCGCTATCTAGCAAAGAATGAATCGGTTCGAAACACTCGCAATACAATTATGAAACTTCCATCAACGCTTCAAGGTATTTCATCTGCATTTGCGGCTGCACAAACGTTAGTTGATCTAGCAACGGAGCAAGCAACGAGTGCAGCAGAACTGCGAAATGAAAAAGAAGTCGATGATCTCTCTCTTGCATACGGTAAAGGTACAACGGGCCGCGGAATGGCAACTGGTGGCAGCAAAGCCATCAAAGAATTGGAGAAAGAACAAAAAGCGCGCCAAACTCGAATGATTCGAGACGGTCTTGATGCAGCGCTACTAGATATTGCAACTTTTTATCGTGATGTCATGATGGTGCAAGCAGGGGCTAATGATGCCTTGATAAACAAAGAGTTAGAAGCAGAGATTGTTGCATTGGCTGAAAAAACAAAACCGCATAATACAATTAAAAAAATCAGCGCAATCATGCAAGCCCGCACTAATTTGGGTCACAACGCGGCACCGTTGCTAACTGTTGAAGCTTTAATGTGCACCTTGGCCCGCTAGTAAGCGGAATAAGTACACCGACAGTTTGCACCCATTGCTTTGGCCAAAAACGGCCAAATTCCAGCCAAAAAAAGATTATTTCCTTGGATTTCACGCATCAAAAAAATGGCCGATGGTAATTAGCACCCCAATTCATAGGGCAAGATTTGCCCATGCGCTTAGACCATGTCTCATATGTAACGTCCCATGATCAACTAGCCGACACCGTGCAACGTCTAGGTTCACGTCTTGGCAGCAGCTTTGTTGATGGCGGTGTTCACCCACGCTTTGGTACTCGCAACTTCACAGCGGCACTTCAAAACGGTCAATACATAGAAGTTGTGTGTCCACTCGATCATCCATCAACAGAACAAACACCCTGGGGTAAGGCTGTTAGCAAAAAAGCTCAAGCCGGTGGCGGTTGGTTAACGTGGGTATTTAGCACGGAAGATATTTCAAAAGTAGAAGAAAAGTTTGGTCGCCCAGCAGTAGAAGGCCACCGCACACGTCCTGATGGAAGTGACCTAAAGTGGAAGCAGATCGGTGTTACTGAGATCGCTGATTTTCGCGAGCTACCATTTTTTATTCAATGGTTAACAACTGATCACCCTTCACAAGATGGAAAAGCAGTTGCATCCATTGAAAAGATAACAATTGCAGATAAAGATCAACTCGCAGAGTCTTGGTTTAAAGATGAAATCCTTGCAGGACTTGCTGGGACATCTATTGAATGGACAGACCCATCAGCAAATGAAGGTGAAAATGGAATTGTTTCTGTTCACCTAAAGACTCCAACTGGAGTAGTTGTTCTTGACTAACTAAATCAAGTTTAAAGAAAAAGCCCTTCACGCAACCGTGAGGGGCTTTTTAATTTCGGTAGTTCACTTCTAACTTACTTCCAATAAAAAACTATGTGGCTTGGGCCGGGATCGAACCGGCGACCTAACGATTTTCAGTCGTTCGCTCGTACCAACTGAGCTACCAAGCCAACAAAGATTTTGCTAATGGTTGCCCACGAGTACGCGCAGTACACAAATAAATTTGCGTACAACACCAAAACCTTTGCGACCCGGACGGGACTTGAACCCGCGACCTCCGCCGTGACAGGGCGGCGCGCTAACCAACTGCGCTACCGGGCCTTAAG
>WLED01000053.1 GCA_009704445.1 Actinomycetota bacterium | reverse complement strand
CACACTTGCTTCGGCAGGCAAGATTCGCACTTGGTGTTGCAACAAGCCCAGTGCTGGAAGCACTTCTGCGCTAGCGCCAAGTGTGTTCGT
Organism: Actinomycetota bacterium; assembly: GCA_009704445.1. Lineage (GTDB taxonomy): Bacteria > Actinomycetota > Actinomycetes > Nanopelagicales > Nanopelagicaceae > Planktophila. The sequence continues at coordinate 7,301 of WLED01000053.1, read as the reverse complement.
AAGTAGCAGAACCTTCGCCATTGGTACAGACTACTCCCGTGAATTCATTGCTTCCAATCGCACTGGTGTTAATCGCCAGTACTGCCTATGGCATTTGGTATCAACGCACGCGTGGACGCGTTGTTGTTAAGGGCGGAAAGAAAAAAGCTGGGCTGATCACCGCCCAGATGATTGGCGCAGAACTTGGCCCCCGCGTAACAGTGGTTCAGTTCTCTTCAGCCTTTTGTACGCCATGTCGTGCAACCAGAGCATTGATCAGTGATGTCACAGCCGGCATGGATGATGTGAAATATGTAGAGATCGATGCCGAAGAGCAATTAGAACTAGTGCGCACGTTAGATATTCGAAGCACTCCAACCACCTTGTTTGTTGATAGAAAAGGCAACGAAGTTGGCCGGGCAATGGGCGCTCCCAAGCGTGCGCAAGTGCTTTCTGCCATCGATGCAATCCGATAGTTGCGAATTATTTGCAACTCGCAATTAACCCGACCTGCATTTACCATTAAGCCATGTTGTTAGCAGCTACCAAGCGCCGCGTGATTGATTACGGTCGCCTTGCTGCATCTTTGTGTCTTGCTTAATTGTTTCTTCATCTAACAATTAATCCGACGAGCAAAGGAATACAAATGGTTCAAGATACAAATGCTTTAAGCCAAAAGTTAAATACACAACAGGCTCCAACAATTATTGATGCACGTGGTCCGCGATTTGGCGCAGTCATCACAAGCATTGTTTTGGCAACAGCTCTTGCAACCAACAATGTTTGGGTAATAGTTGCACAAGCTGTTGTCTTTGCAATCGGTGCGATTAAGGGACCTCAGTTCACACCGTATGCATTTATATTTAAGAATCTTGTGAAGCCTCGATTGAAAAAAGCTGGCGCCACAGAAGATGTGCGTCCACCACAGTTTGCACAAACTGTCGGATTACTCTTTGCATTAACAGCAGCAGCAGGATCATTTGCCGGCCTTGATGCAGTCTTTACGATCGCGGTGGCCTTTGCATTAGCGGCCGCATTTTTAAACGCTGCCTTTAATTTCTGCCTTGGCTGTGAAATCTACCTCCTCTTACTTCGAGCTCGTTCAAAGTAAGAGGGTAGAGTTCTCGTATGGCCGACAAGCATGAACTGCATGAAAAAGGGTTACGTCTTACACCTCAGCGCGAGCTAGTTCTATCTGCTGTTCGCTCTCTCGGTCATGCAACTCCAGAAGAGGTTGCAGAAAAAGTTCGCTCAACCCATCCTGGAATTAATCTTTCAACGGTCTATCGAAATCTAGAAACATTAGAAAACGTAGGTCTGGTTCAGCACACTCATTTAGGCCATGGCGGTGCTACCTATCACGCAGCAGAAGAGTTAACACATTTACATCTTGTCTGCGGAACATGTGGATCTGTAGGTGACGCACCAATTGATACTGCAGCTAATTTTGTAAATACATTAGCCGATGACTTTGGCTTTAAGACAGATGTGACTCACTTTGCAATTTATGGCACCTGTGCTGCGTGCGTAAAACCTGTTTCAAAATAAACACCCACACTCACGCACAGTTGAACCCGCAAGTAACTACGCTCACTTCAACCTTTGAGCGCCTAGGCGGTAGATTAGGAACATGAGCGCTGTTCTAGTTGAAGATGGTCCCGATAAAGGTGCCGTGTGGCATTTTGGTGAACCTGTAAAAGAACAACGCGCGCTTGAATCTGGAACTGCGTGGGCAGATCTTTCTCATTACAACATCGTTGCTGTATCTGGTTCAGATCGATTGCAATGGTTACATGATTTAACAACTCAGTTTGTCAGCGATTTAGCACCAGGCGACTGGAAATCAGGTCTGATTCTGGACGCCCGCGGGCATATTGAGTTTCAATTTAACGTAGTCGATGATGGCGAGACAACATTTCTTGTTTTAGATCCTGGATACATCAATCAATTGATTGAGTATTTAACCAAGATGAAATTTATGTTGCGCGTAGATGTGCGTGATGCAAGCAGTGAGTATGCAGTTCTTCGGGCACCTGGAATGCCAAATGAAATCGGCGGGCCATTTGCATTAGTACCGCGAGCAGAAGTAGAAGAGATGAAAAAAACTTTCGGTGGTGTGGCAACACAAGTTGGTACATGGGCACTTGATGCAGAGCGCGTAGCAGCAGGGCGACCACGTATTGGATTTGAAACAGACCATAAGTCGATTCCAAATGAGATCGGTGTTTTGCACGGCGCCGTACATATGAAAAAAGGCTGCTATCGCGGTCAAGAAACAGTTGCCAAGATTTACAACCTCGGCAATCCACCACGTCGTATTGTCATGTTGCATTTAGATGGAAGTGATGTTGGTTTTCCAGCCACAGGCACAGCGATTGAAAATGATGGCGTTAAAGTTGGATTTATTGGAACGGTCGCCCGTCACCACGAACTTGGCACAATAGCTTTGGCAATTGTTAAACGAAATACGCCAACAGATGCAACCCTAACAATCGATGGCATCCCTGCCTCACAGCAGGTGATTGTTTAACCGCTATCCTTAAACCATGGAGTTGTTTACATCTGTGGTCCTTGGCTTAACAGCTATTGCACTAGGTGTGGCGCTCATTATCTTTGCACTTACCGGTCGCCAATCTAAAGCGCGACGTAGAAGTAACTGGAGGCAAAATCCATAATGGTTTTTCAAATTCCTGAAGGTTTACATCAAGAGCTAAATCCACTGGCCTGGATGGTTGGTACATGGCGTGGCAAAGGTCGCGGTGAGTATCCAAACATTGCTCCATTTGAGTTTGCACAAGAAGTTGTCTTTAACCATGACGGGCGCAATTTTCTCAACTATTTTTCACGTTCTTGGATTATCGATGCAGACGGTGAAATCGTAAGGCCAGCCGCATCAGAGGTGGGTTTTTGGCGGGTACAACCAAATAACATTTTAGAAGTCGTTATCGCTCACAACACAGGAATTAGTGAAGGCTGGGTCGGAACATATGACGGGCCAAAGATTCAATTGGTTCTAGATCGTGGATATGCGGCGCCATCTGCAAAAATTGTTTCAGAGGGAATTCGTTTATACGGTTTAGTTGCTGGCGAACTTTTCTTTGCATACGACATGGCTGCCGAGGGTAGCGAACTACAAGCCCACATCTGGTCCTCACTTGAACGCCAAAGCGACTAAGTAATGCTGGGAGAAGTTCTAGCAGAGGTAACTCGAAGTGGTGTTGTTGAATCTGTTCACGCAGGCCATGTAGTTGTTCTCAACGCCGATGGTTCAATTAACTTTCAAAAAGGTGATCCCACGTTAAATGTTTATTCACGCTCATCCTTAAAATCAATTCAAGCATCTGCAATGGTGCGTGCAGGTTTAGATCTTGAACCGCGCTTATTAGCACTTGTCTGCGCTTCACATGCTGGAACATCAATGCACCAAAACGGTGCCTTAGAGATTTTAGCTAAAGCTGGATTAGATCAAGGCGCGCTGCAGTGCATGATTGATCGCCCACTAGATGAAGAGCTGCGAAGAACACAGGATGCAACACGTCTTGCAATGAACTGCAGCGGCAAGCATTCAGGAATGCTTTTGACCTGCGTGATTAATGATTGGCCTATACAAAATTATTTGGATCCAACACATCCGCTTCAGCAGTTGATCAAAAAAGAAGTAGAAACAATGAGTGGCGAACCAGTTGCGCTAACAAGTGTTGATGGTTGCGGCGCCCCACTGTTTCTATTTTCACTTCTTGGTCTTGCAAGAGCGATACAAAACCTAACGCTTAGCTCTGATCCCATTCACCAGCGCGTAATTAGCGCCTGCCGAAACAATCCAGAAATGGTCTCTGGTCCAGGCCGTCTTGCTACCTACATGATGCAAAACGTTGAAGGTTTGTTTATGAAAGATGGAGCAGAGGCAGTCAATATTGCATCTCTATCTGATGGCCGTAGTTTTGCAATCAAGATCAGCGATGGAAGTATGCGAGCAATGCCAGCTATCTCTGCGGCATTGATAAAGCGCTGGGGCTTTGATGCCAAGGAAAAAGTTGAAAATATCTATGGTGGGGGCGTTGAAATCGGCCTTATTCGCGCATCGCTGTAAGTACGCGTACCCTTAATTCTATGAATGGCCGTATTGCAACGTTAATGGTGCACACATCGCCTCTGGATCAACCAGGTATTGGCGATGCAGGTGGCATGAACATTTATGTTGTTGAATCTGCACAACGAATGGCTGCGATGGGTGTGAGTGTAGATATTTTTACTCGCAGAACCGACGCAAATGCACCAGAGATCGTTGAAATCTCACCAGGTGTACGTGTGCGACATTTTGATTGTGGCCATGGTCAGTTAATTAAAGAACAGTTGCCTGCACACATCGCAGGTCTTTCTAGAGCGTTCCTACAGATCATGAAAAAAGAGAATTACGATGTTATTCATTCTCATTACTGGCTTTCTGGAAAAGTTGCGATGGCTGCAGCAAAAGATTTATCAATTCCTTTAGTGCACACGATGCACACAACGGCGCGCGTTAAAAACTTGAACTTAGCCGAAGGTGAATCACCAGAGCCAATGATCCGCGTGCAAGGTGAAACACAGGTAGTGCAGGCCGCCGATGCATTAATTGCGAATACCGATGCTGAAGCTGCAAGTCTTGTGACTTTATACGATGCATGTCCTGACATAGTTCATGTGGTTACTCCGGGTGTTAACCTTCAAGTTTTCACGCCGGGTGTCGGAAGAAGCGCTGCACGTTTAGAAGTAGGCCTGCCACAAGATGCATTAGTGGTTTCTTTTGTTGGGCGCATTCAGCCACATAAGGGACCTGAGGTTTTAATCCGTGCAACAAAGGAAATGGTTAAACACTCTCCTGCACTGCGCCCTAAGTTGATCGTTAACATTATGGGCGGTGCATCAGGTGCTAATACCGAAGAAGTAGATCGATTAAAAGAGCTTGCAACATGGCTAGAACTAGATGATGTCGTCAGATTTGCACCCCCTGTTGCGCGCGAAAACTTGGCACAGTGGTATCGCGCTGCAGATTTAGTCTGCGTTCCAAGTTATAGCGAAAGTTTTGGATTAGTTGCACTCGAGGCACAGGCCTGCGGAACTCCAGTGGTTGCTACTGCAGTGGGAGGATTACGAACTGCAGTTGCAGATGGTTTTTCTGGCGTACTAGTTGATGGCCATGATCCAAAAGCCTGGTCATCTGTCATCACTCGTTTACTGCAAGAGCCACAGCGCAGAGTGCTACTTTCTATGGGTGCCATCGAACATGCTTCACACTTTGGTTGGGACAGCACTGCGCGAGGCACATTAGATATTTACGATCAGGTAATTGGAACTGCGCAAAAGTCTTTGGAAGCATAAATGGCCGGTATTGACCCTCGAGCAGTAATCGAAGAGTTTTTAGACTCTCATGATCTGGAATATGAACGTAAAGATGCCAATACTTTTTTGCTGACATTGCCAGGAGAAAAGAAGCTGCAGACACATTGCGCACTTATTGTTGGCGATCATTCACTGAGCATTAATGCATTTGTAATTAGAAAACCCGATGATAACGAGGCAGCTGTTCATTCCTGGTGCATGACTAAAAATGCATCCATGTATGGCATTGCCTTCGCAATCAACGAGTTAGGCGATATTTTCTTAGTAGGCCGGCTTCCTTTGTTTGCTGTCACAGATAGAGAGCTGGATAGATTGATCGGATCTGTTTTGCAGTACAGCGACAACTCATTTAATCCATTATTAGAACTTGGATTTGCTAATGCAATTCGACGCGAATGGGCTTGGCGAGTTTCTAGAGGCGAATCGCTATCAAATCTCGATGCATTTAAGCATTTGGTTTAGAATCACAACATGGCAAACTTCGAACTCATTCTTTTGCGCCACGGGGAATCCGAATGGAATGCAAAGAATCTATTTACTGGATGGGTTGATGTTGCACTCTCATCAAAGGGTGAAGAAGAAGCGCGCCGTGGTGGCGCACTGCTGGCACAGCGCGGTTTGCTGCCAGATTTAGTTCACACATCATTATTGCGCCGTGCAATTCATACTTCGCAGTTAGCGTTAGATGCATGCGATCGTCATTGGATACCTGTTAAGCGTTCATGGCGACTCAACGAGCGCCACTATGGAGCGTTGCAGGGCAAAGATAAGGCTGCGACCTTGGCTCAGTACGGTGAAGAACAGTTCGCACTGTGGCGCCGCAGCTTTGATGTGCCACCGCCTGCAATCGATGACAACGACGAATTTAGCCAGGCAAAAGATGTTCGCTACGCCGATCTTGGCGCACTAGCACCAAAGACAGAGTGCTTAAAGGATGTTATCGAGCGCATGCTTCCGTATTGGCAGGAGTCGATCGTTCCAGATTTAACTTCCGGAAAACGTGTACTTGTCACTGCCCATGGCAACTCATTGCGTGCATTGGTTAAGCACCTTGATGGTATTTCAGATGCTGACATTGCAGGGTTAAACATTCCTACAGGAATTCCTTTGTATTACAAGTTAGATTCTAATTTGAAGCCAGTTGTTAAAGGCGGAGAGTATTTAGATCCAATTGCGGCAAAGGATGCAATAACAGCAGTTGCTAATCAAGGTAAAAAATAAGAGATCTAACGCTTTTGTAGGGTTTTGCGCCCAAAGGTAAGGGTATGAGATTGCCGAGTTAGGGCTAGGTACTAATTACTCAGATTCGGTTGTTGTGACAGCTGCAGGCGCGCTTACTGCAGCACCTGAAGTCACGTTTGCATAGATATCTGCAGCTTCACGGACAAGTGCCTCAACGGTAACTTCTCCGGCACGAGCAAAAAATAATGTGACCGATGTTTGAACTCCTGCAGGAACAGTAAATCCTGAAGTTACTGCCTTGGCATTAGCGATGTCTCCTTCAAAGATTACAGGTGCATTCTTTAGCAACGTTGTTTTACCGGTTAAAGTGGCAACGGTTCCGTTTATTGCAATACCTAGAAGAGTATCCGGTTCATCTTTAGCGTTAACTATCGTTCCAACTAAAACTGCGCTTTGATCAGCTGTGGCAACTACAAGCAGGTTAACGACTCTGATGTTGTTCTGTTCATTAATTACATAGGCTTCAACACCATCTGTTACCTGCGTAATTTGTCTAGTTGATGCGTTTAACCCTGCACCGCAGCCTGTTAAAGAAATAGAAACTGCAAATATTGCAAAAATAGAAAGTGCGCGTTTGTGAGCCGACATATTCCAATTGTCTCACATCAAATAAGCAGTATTTCACGCTACTTATTCTGGGTTTTCTGATGCTGGGAATACTGGTAGAATTGACCCTCTAGCGAAGGGCATCACATGACATT
>WLED01000052.1 GCA_009704445.1 Actinomycetota bacterium | reverse complement strand
GAGCAATGAGGTAGCCCTCATTGTCCACTGTGATATCTAACTGCGGAAGTGGTCTGGCCGCAGGTCCAAATATCACCTTTGCCGCGCGAGTCACATCAAAGGTTGATTGGTGGCATGGACACAATAGGTGCTTGGTAGTTTGCTCGTACAAGGCAACTGCGCAACCCATGTGAGAACAAATCTTCGAAAAGGCGATGATTCCTTCATGCGTCATTGCAAGACGATCTGGTTCCAAGTTGAATTCGGAAGGGCGAAGACGAATCAACAAAAGAGCATCTTTAGCGATGTCGTCCAAATGGCGATCTTTAGGATTGGCAAACTCTGGCATTACTTGAGCTACAGAACCTACTTCTAAATCAGAGGCCTTAATTCGTCGATCGCCGGGATCGGTTACCAAGTAAGTGCCAGATTTCCAATTTGTCATTTTTTGTTCTGGTCCAGGTAATGGACCAAGATCGCGAAGAAGTAAAATAGGGGAGATGGCAGAAAGTCCAAGTGCTGCACCTAGAGATCTTTTAATTAAAGAGCGACGACCAAGACCAGAGTTAGCTGCGCCTTCCTTTACGGTGTCAACGAAATCTTTTCGATCCTCTTCAGGTGAACGAAATTCATGACGTTGCATAACGACTTCATGATCTGGCATTAAAGTCTTTGCCCAGTGGATTGCGCCAAGACCAATGAAAAATAAAGAAATAGCCATTCCTAAACCAAGGCCCAATTGATGAGCATTTTGATTTCCCATGATAGGAATGAAAATAAAAATGTCATCAGGAACGAAAACATAAGACACAACTAGTAGAACAGTTCCAAGAGCAGAAATACCAAACATCGCTGCAACTTGGCGCTCTGCGCGATCGGCGGCTTTTGGATCGGTATCAGTTTTGCGGTAAACGTGCTCTGGAAGGCCAGGATCCTTAATCGGTTCTAGTTGGTTACTCATTTATTACTTCGCCTTCGTGGCTAGCCAGACGGCTACACCGATAAGTAAACCAAGACCTAATGTCCAAGCAAGTAATCCCTCTGTTACCGGACCTACTCTTCCCAATGATGCTCCACCAAGATTTGGTTCTGCCTCAGCTGATTTAATCCACTTGATAATTGAAAGCTTTTCTTCTGGCGTAATTGTTTTGTCATTGAAAACTGGCATTGCCTGTGGTCCAGTGACCATGGCTTCGTAAATATGTTTTGGTAATACGCCCATCACTGTTGGTGCATATTTACCCTGAGTAAGAGCACCACCTTGACCGGCAAAGTTGTGACACATGGCGCAGTTGTTTCTAAATAGTTCGCCGCCTTCTGCAGTACTTCCATCTCTTTCAAAATTAAGTAGTTCCATACCTGGAATTTCTGGACCAGGTGCAAGAGATGCAACGTAGGCAGCTAAAGCAGCAACTTCTTCCTCTGTGTACACAGGCGCCTTTCTCATTGCCTGTGTACTCATATCGGCCATAGGCATACGTCCTGTACCAACTTGGAAATCAACTGAAGCTGCGCCAACTCCAATCAAAGATGGAGCAATCGAAACACCCTCTGCGTTTAGCCCATGGCAAGAAGAGCAACCCTTTAAGAAAATCTGACGTCCTTCTTCAATCAAAGTCGAACGCTCAACAGCACTTGTTTCATTTGCAGTAGTCGCGCTTGCAACACTAAATGTTCCGCCAATACCAAGAAGGGCAAAAATCAATAGAAGTGGTGCCGCCGCCTTGTGGCGGCGAAAGCGTGATAAACGTTTCACAGTTTTCCTTTGCTACTTAATGAGATAGATCGCTGAGAAAAGAGCGATCCATACAACGTCGACGAAGTGCCAGTAATAAGAAACAACAATTGCAGTGGTTGCTTGCTGACTTGTAAACCTACGAGCCTTAGCAACACGAACCATCACAATCAAAAATGCAATCAATCCACCGATCACGTGCAAGCCGTGGAAACCTGTGGTCACGTAAAAAACCGATCCGTAGGCATTTGATGAGAGAGTCAACCCCTCGCTGACCAAAACTGCGTACTCATAAACCTGTCCGGCAACGAAATATGCACCCATGACAACAGTTAGCGCAAACCATTCACGCATTCCCCATTTACTTAGTTGGAAAATAGTTCCTGTTCTGCGGTTTTGAAAACGCTCTGCTGCGAAAACGCCGAACTGACATGTCACAGAAGACAAAACCAATATCGTTGTGTTAAATGCTGCAAAAGGAATGTCTAAAAGTGCAGTGGACTCGCCCCAGATGTTTGGACCTTGCACTGCTCGAATTGTGAAGTACATTGCAAAGAGTGCTGCAAAAAACATCAACTCACTTGAAAGCCAGACAATAGTCCCCACCGCGACGGCGTTGGGGCGAGTGATCTTGTGATGGTCAACGTTGCTGGTCATGGGGCAGATTATTCCCGAAAATACTGCCCGCGTCTGCCTGGCTACCCCTCAAACCCCATCGATTTCCGGCCGGATTGGGTGAAACCGATCACTAGAAAGCAACTTCCATTGGCTCAAAAAAATGGGCAAAACTTGGCTTATCTGCCAATAGACTTTTACCTATGGCTGACACAAAAAAACAGATCATTGTCTACTCAAATGATTCAACTGTTCGTGCCTCAGTGATTTCTGCATTAGGAAAGCGTGCTGCAAAAGACCTTCCAGAACATGAATTCCATGAGTTTGCTACAGCTCCGGCTTTGAGAGCCTATATAGATACCAAGAATCTCTCAGGAGGTTTTAGAGCTGATCTATTTATTCTTGATGGAGAAACTTCGCCCGAGGGTGGTTTGGGTGTAGCTCGTCAACTCAAAGATGAAGTTTTCAACTGTCCACCAGTCTTGGTGATTACAGGAAGACAAGAAGATTCATGGCTAGCTGCATGGTCGTTGGCAGAGGCCTCTGTGGTTCATCCAATCGATCCATTTACCCTTGCAAAAACCGCAGCAGAATTGTTGCGTGGAGCAGCACCTGCTTCTGCTTAACTTTCAACATGAGTGAACTAATGTGGCAAGAGTTCCTCGCGGAGCTAGATTCTGGTCGCGATTTATCGTTTGAATCTATTCAATGGTGCATGAATGAAATCCTTACAGGGCAAGCTTCTAATGATCTTATAAAGAGATTTCTTCTGGCCCTCAAAACCAAAGGTGAAACGCCTCAGGAAATTGGAGCCTTGGTCTCACAGATGTATCAATACTCAAGTCCTATCTCCATTACAGAAAGGGCCGTCGATACCGTCGGCACCGGTGGAGATGGCGCAAATACAATAAACATTTCAACGACCGCAGCCATTATTGCCGCCGCTGCAGGGGCCAAAGTGGTGAAGCACGGAAATCGCGCTGCAACGTCAAAATCTGGATCAGCAGATCTGCTCGAAAGTCTAGGTATTAAAATCAATCTTGAGGGCAAAGGTGTTGAAGAAACTTTTGCACAGCTTGGTATTGGTTTTTGTTTTGCCCCTGTCTTTCATCCTGCTATGCGCTTTGCGGCTAATGCAAGAAAAGAGTTGGGAACCCCAACTGTCTTCAACATCTTGGGCCCATTGGCAAATCCGGCGAAACCAAAGGCCGCTGCCATTGGTGTATCAAATGAAAAAATGATGCCAATAATGGCTAAGGTGCTTGTAGAAAAGGGCGTTGATGGTTTTGTTTTTAGGGGAGATGATGGAATTGATGAAATTACTTTGGCATCGACGACCACAATTTCGACACTTTCAAATCAGAACATCTCAACTGAAACGATTGATCCAACAGATTTTCACATTTCACGTTCGCCAATCTCCGATCTAGAAGGAGGCGATAGTTCCCATAATGCCAAGATCACAATGGCTATTTTTGAGGGCACGACAGGGGCGCATCGAGATGCTGTTTTACTCAACGCTGCCGCAGCAATTGCAGCTTATGAAGGGCGCTCTGATCTTCGCGTCAATGAAAGAATTGAGACGGGACTGTTAAGAGCTGCAGAGGCCGTTGATTCTGGGGCGGCAAAGAAATTAGTAAAGCAATGGGCCTTATTGAGTAATCAATTAGGTTGAGCAGTACTCTCAACATATGGCTATAACAGGGGCACCACAGGGTTGGATAAATGATTGGGCAGCGCCTGGACATGGCGACAATTCAAAAATCGGAATAATTTTGGTTCACGGTTTCACAGGTTCCCCAGCTGCCATGCGCCCATGGGGAGAGTTCTTAAACTCTAAGGGTTACACCGTAAGAGTTCCATTGCTGCCAGGACATGGCACCAAAGTCGAGGATCTAAACTCAGTTAGATGGCAAGAGTGGCCAGCCAAGGTGATCTTTGAAGTAAAACAACTTTCACAATCCTGCGACAGAATAATCTTGATTGGACTTTCTATGGGTGGGGGCACGATTCTCAATGTGGTCGCATCTCTGGAAAATGAAAAAATTAACCCGAAAAATATTGCCGGAATAATTCTGGTGAACCCGATGATTCATGTTCGTGGTGTACCTGCAGAGTTAGCCTACTTTTTATCCAGGTTCCAGCGCCTTCGCAAAAGTGTTGGCGATGACATTAAACGCCCTGGAGTCACGGAATGGGGCTATGACGCTCTACCAACGAGGGGCGTACATCAACTCCTGAAAATGCTTCGGATTACAAGGCGTAATTTGCCTGCGATAAAGGTACCCCTTCAACTTTTTCACTCGGTATCTGACCATACCTTGCCCGTAAGTAATACAGAGATAGTTTTGAAGGAGATCGGATCAGTAGAAAAGAATCGAATTGAACTCATGAATAGTTACCATGTGGCGACCATGGATTACGACCAAGAATTAATCTTTCATAATTCACTGGCGTTTATTGAAGGACTTGCCTTGAAACAGAAGTAGTAATGCACTTGTTGTCGAACTCAGTTAGAGCAACTCCTAGTTACACAGCAGGATTTTGAATTCACAAACGTGAAGAGCTTAAAGATCTCCTGCGATTATCAACTCTGAAAGCGGTTGGCGCTCACGCGGCAGAGATTCTCTGTCTCGTGCTTGTCCCTCCGGCAGATTTTCAGTTGGACCCTGACGCCCAATAGCAAGAATTACGATGCAATCACGCTGTCCAGAGATATCAAATGTTGTGTTCATTTTTACTTTATCAAAGCCAATCATTTGGTGAACAATAAAGCCGCGATGGTGAGCTTCGATTGTCAGCTGCGAAACGGCCAAACCCGCATCAAATAAAGCGATGGGTGGGAAAATATGTCCCTCCGTTTTTTGCTCAACCACAACGGCTACCAAAGCCGATGCCGTAGGAGCCCACACCTGATTAAAGCCAGAAAGTGATTCGCAGATTTTTTTAAAATTATCATCGCCTCGCCTTGAAATGATAAAACTCCACGGTTGGAAGTTGTATGAAGATGGTGCCCATCTAGCTGCTTCTAAGAATGCCGTCATCTCTTCTGTTGAAATAGTTGCTTGCGCGTCGAATGCGCGTGGGCTCCAACGAGATTCAAGAACTGGGTGGATGGGAACCGAGGTATCTGCTTTTTTCTGCATGTTCATACTCTAGACCAATGTGTTAACTGCCTGGTTAGTTAAACCAACGAATCATTCCAATTACGCCGGCAGTTGCGTAGAAAAACTGCAGAAATAGGATTCCATTGTGCCCGCTGATCTTGGCCCATATTCCAATCAACACAGATGAACTCAGTAAAAGCGTAAATCCAATAAATTCAGCTCCGATATTTGCTGCTATTAGCATAGAGTAAACAATTGCAGTAACAACTCCACTCCACTCTAAAACTTTAGCCCGTGTCATGGCTACCTCATTTCGGCTGAAACTATTTTTTTAATAGGTACTTTTATGTGGATTCGTTTACTGTGGATCTCTTGGGGCTACAACCATTTCGTCGATATCAATTCTATGTGCTTGAAAGGAATTAACAGCGGATTCACTTGGATAGCCGATCGCAATGCCACAGAGCAATCGGTAATCCTTAGAAATATCAAACTCTTTTCGCACTACATCATCCCAAACCGCAACAGCACCTTGGGCGCAGGTGCCAAGACCATGAGAGTGCGCAGAGAGCATTAGGTTCGACATCATTAACCCAGCATCTGATGCGGCGTAAATGTGAAGGCTTTTATGAATGTAAATAAACAGTTCTACGGGTGCACCAAAAAATGAATAGTTCTTTGCCCACTGCTGATCTCGGGCCGCCCTGTCGCCTCGCCTAACGCCAAAAAGTTCATAGAGTTCTTTACCAACCCTTTCCGAACGCGGCTTCAGCTCTGCTGGATATGGCTTTGCGATACTTCTGTTACTAGTTGGAAGACCGTAACGAGAGTAAAGAATTCGAAACTTATGAACTATGCCTTTTCGTAGAATTCGCGAGAGAACGGCCCAGCGGGATAAGAACTCGGAACTAATTCGATCGCGGGTCTGTCCTGTTGCCACGGCAACTTTGAAAGGTCGAGTATTGGACCAACTTGCAGCAGTTAGAGAGTCTCTAAGAATCTGATCAAGAATCTCTTGGGGGATAGGAGTTGGTAGAAAATCACGAGTGCTTCTGCGGGAGGCCAGAAATCTCGAAAAATCCTCTGAGTTAATTCCAGTACCTGAATTATTCACAGGACAAGCCTAGCGAGAATGCACGATACTCATGGGTATTGGGTTAAAAACTATAGAAAATCAGATATGTCGCAAGTGTGAACATAATTGCCGCAACGATTAGATCTAGAACTTTCCAAAAAATTACTTTCACCATAAATCGAGCAGCCATTTTGGAACCAAATCCGATGAAGAAAAACCAGAGAAAACTGGCGGTCATCGCACCGAAAGTAAAGAACCATTTGTCCGTAGGGAATTGATTTGCGATGCTTCCCAAGAAAATAACGGTATCTAAATAAACATGGGGATTAAGGAAAGTCAGTCCAAGAACTGTAAGAATAGTTTTCTTCCTGGAAACAATTGCTCCTTGCTCCAAGGTCAGCGAATTGTGCTTAAATGCCGAACGCAGTGATTTGACACCAAAAAAAGCTAAGTAGGTAACTCCAAACCAGCGAACAACTTCTAATGCTTGTGGAGCCGATTCAATCGCCTTGCCTAAACCTGCTGTGCCAGCGGCAATTAACAAGGCATCTGAGATTGCACACAAGAGGACAACGATGAGTACATGTTGGCGTTGAAGACCTTGCCTTATGACAAATGCGTTTTGGGCACCGATTGCAATTATCAGAGCCAAACCAGAGGCAATACCAGAGGTAAATGCGATCATGAACGCAGACTGTACATCAATAAACTAATCAGTCGGTGGACGATACTGGGATCGAACCAGTGACCCCCACAATGTCAATGTGGTGCTCTACCGCTGAGCCAATCGTCCTCGGTGGTCAAACTATACAACAGCAGTTTTATATCAGATAGCCAGAATGTGTTTGCTTATCGAGCGAAATCATCTTCGATACGCTCAATATCGTCTTCTCCAAAGTAGGTCCCTGTTTGTATCTCAATAAAAACCAATTCCTTATCGCCAGCATTTCCAATACGGTGAAGTTGTCCAACTGCTACATCAACTGTCTCACCTGATTGTTTTGTAAATGTTTGCCCATCGAGAACAACAGTGGCAGTGCCAGAGACTATGAACCAATGCTCTGCACGTTTTTGATGTCTTTGATATGAAAGTCTGGCACCGGGTTTTACATAGATGCATTTAACTTTGTGAACCGAAGATTCTTGAAGAATCTCATAATGACCCCAAGGTCTTTTTGATTCATCAGACAAGGTGTTCACCTCAGTTCTTATCCTTAAGATCTTGCGATCATTTCTTTGTAGATAATGGAGGTCGGGACGGGATTTGAACCCGTGTAGAGGGATTTGCAGTCCCTTGCCTCGCCTCTCGGCCACCCGACCATAGAAAAATCGCTGGCTAACAAAAATTTATCAAAATTTTTGCCTGAGGTGCGATTATCAGAGCGGACGACCGGGTTCGAACCGGCGACCTGAACCTTGGCAAGGTTCCGCGCTACCAACTGCGCTACGTCCGCGAGGAAGTTAAATCTATCGCAGGGGAG